>JBGSMO010000091.1:0-1976 GCA_041740115.1 Pirellulales bacterium | reverse complement strand
GAAGCTGCTCGCGCCAGTGCAGAAGTGGGTACTCGCTCGGCATTTCTCACTGGCGACACGCCAGTGGCACCCCGTGGACTGTTCAGGAAGTTAGACGCTGCGGTTTGCCGTGGATTACTGGACGGGATTGGGAGCAGGCCTGCTACATGCAGCGCAAGCGGCTAACGAGGCGTCCAAGGCGGCGGTGGGCAGCGGCGCGGTCGACATTTGGGCCCAATGCCGAAGGGTCGCGGAAAAGCCAGTGGACCCAGTTGAACGCTGACAGCAGCGTGCCGCTGGCGTCGAAGTAGCGGATGGCTTCGAGTTCGACCGGCGATAAAGATCGTTGGCGTTGATACGCCTCGATGCCGAGGCGCCAACCGGCTTCGTCGTCGCCCACGAGGCTGCCGAGCAACCGGGCGACGTCGCCGGCTGGCGAATCGACCGCCGCAGCGCCGAAGTCGATCACGCCGGTCACCTTGTCCTCTGTGAACAGCACATGGTCGTGCCAGACGTCGCGGACTGCCCATTGCAGCGGCAACGGCTCGTCGCACCAACGGAGCGATTCGTACCAGAGGCGGCCGAGCGAGCGATGGATGAGTTCCAGCGCCTCGAAGGCGGCCTCGCGTTCGGCTGTCGGCGGGGTCTTCGCCAGATGGTAGTTGAGCTCGGCCCACTCGGCCGACTTTAAGCCTTCGAGTCGATCGGCCCGCTTCACGAGCGCTGGCGAGCGATCGGTGCGCGCTCGACCTGCTTGGTCGCCGACTGGAAACGAGACGGCGGCGAGATGGATCTGCGCGAGCATGCGGAGCGCGGCCTTGAGCTTCGTGGGTCGCGGCATAATCCAGTAGTCGGCGGCGCCTGGGAGCCAGGGCGATAAGGTCCACGATTCGTCGCGGCCGTTGAGGCCCATCTGCGTCAGGACCACAGACTCTTCACTGGTCATCAACGACAGCGGGCCGGCGACTGGCAACCGAGCGTCCGCGAGATGACGCTGCAGCCAACTAATGCGCTCGATGCCGCGGCCGTTCCCATCCATCGGAGACCAACGACGGAGGACGTAGACGCGCTCGCCATGCTCCACCCGCCAGAGCCCGGCGCCGCTGAAGCTGCTCCCCTCCCCCAAAGCACAGAACAGCGCCTGCTCAGGACTAGGCAGCCATCTGCCAAACGTGGCGATAAGTTGTTGCACGAGCTCTTTCACGGCGTGTTCGGAGATGAGGCGACGTTCGGGCGTCGGGCGACCTACTCGAATCGCTCCGCTCGGGGTATGCTCTATCTTACCCAATAGGATTGGTTTCTCGTCAGGCGGCGGCCGTTTATGAAGCTCATCATTGCGATCATTCAACCCCCGAAGCTCAAAGCAGTGCAAGAAGCGTTACGGCGGATCGGCGTCTCGCGGCTGACCGTCGGCGACGCGATGGGATTTGCTCGCCAGCGCGGGCAAGATGAGACGTACCGGGGCGCCGAGTACAAGACAAATCTGCTGCGGAAGGTGGCGCTGGAGATTGCCGTGAACGACGACTTCGTCGAGAAGACGATCGAGTGCCTGGAGCAGGTGGCCCGCACGGGCGGCGAGGGGACCGTCGGCGACGGCAAAGTGTTCGTGCTGCCAATGGACGAGGCGATTCAGGTGAGTGACGGGGCGCGCGGGCCGGGGGCGATTTAGACTCTGGGACTGCGCGCGAGCCAACACCCGTCATTCTGAGCGTAGCGAAGAATCTGGAAGCTCGCTTGATATGCTAGATCCTTCGCTTCGCTCAGGATGACATTCAAGAGAACATGCAATTCATCTTATTGAGTTCTGATCTGATGCTGATGTCGGCGGCGCAAGGAGCGGCCGATCGGCATGGCGCGACGGTCGCGGCAGTTGGCAATGCGGCGGGCGTCGCCGAGCGGTGCGCCGCGGAAACGATTGAACTCGTCGCGATCGATTTGCGAACGCCGGGGCTCGACGTCGGCGGCGTGGTGAAGCAAATTCGCAACGCGGCGCCGCA
>JBGSMO010000059.1:0-2185 GCA_041740115.1 Pirellulales bacterium | reverse complement strand
ACGCTGGGAAGAAACAGCCTCGGCGGCGGCCGCGCTGCTCCACCGCACGGTCGGCGAAGCGCTGACCGCAGGCCTCGCGAAGCATGCCGAAGCGCTCAACCTCGGCGTCGCCAAACACACGGAAGACCTGCAGGGAGTCTTGGTGCGGCATGCCCAGATTCTCAGCGACAACATCGACGGGCACACGGGCGCCCTGGCCGAGGCGCTGGAACATCACACGGCGGTCATCGCTCACACCGAAACCAAACTGGCCGAGGACAATCGCCGCCACATCGGCGAACTGGAAGCGGCGATCGGCGAAGCCGTACTGGTCGGCGTCAACCGCCAGGAGAAGCTCATTCAGCAGAGCGAGGAACTGCTCCGCGAGATGCAGCAATCGCTCATCGAGTCCGCAGGCCTCGCCGTGGCGCACCAAGAGCAACTCGCCAAGCAGAGCGAGGTGCTGCTGAAGGTGGTCGACGCCACGGGACAGGTGCGGCGACTGGAAGAGGCGCTCAACAGCAATCTGACGACGCTGGCCGAGTCGCATCATTTCCAGGAGACGGTCGTCAGCCTGTCGGCCGCTTTGCAGTTGTTGAGCGCGAACCTGGGCCGGCCGACGTCAGCTCGGGATGGAATTAGTTTGCTGGACGCCACCCGGACGAGCCACGCCGCATGATTCGCCGCCGGACGAGCGAAGCAGGTGGCGGCGTCTTGTCGTTCACCTTTCTCGACGTGCTCACCTGCACCATGGGGTCGCTGGTGTTGCTGCTGGTCGTCCTTGCGCAGAAAGCGACCGACGTCACGCTCGAAGAGGCGCTGGCGAATGCGAACAAGCCGAAACCGGCCGCTGCCGAGAATCCTCCAACCGAGGAAGCGTCGCTTGAGCAGCCAGATCAGCCGGGAAAGACCGACGCGAAAACGGCGGCGGCGACGGCGGTGACCGATCTCCAGAAGGCGGTCGGGGATGATCCGAAGGGAGACGCGAAGCTCAAGTTCGACGAAAAGCTAAAAGAGGCCAACGAGGGGCTCACGACGGAAGAGCTTGCCAAGCAGTTGGCGGAGGTTCGCGAGCAGCGGCAGAAGATCGAGAAGCTCCGCGCCGAGACGGCGCAGCGACTGAAAGATGACGAAGCGAAGGTAAGTCATCTCGAAGAGCATGAACGACGGTTGGAGCAGGAGATCGCCAAGCTGCGGGTTGCGCTGGAGCGACTCGAAGAGGCGGAGAAGGAGCAGAGCGTCGACCAGGAGGCCGCGAAGGCTGAACTGGAGCGACTCAAAGAGGTGATTGCCGAGACGAAGCAGCAGATCGAAGAACTGCGGAAGGAGACGGTCGGCAACAAGTCGTACGCCATCGTGCCCTACAAGGGCGCCAACGGCACGATGCGGCGACCAATTTACATCGAGTGTACGAAGGATGCGGTGACGATCTACCCGGAAGGGATCAGATTGACCGCGTCCGACTTCGACGGGCCATTGCGTTCGGGGAATCCGCTCAACGCCGCGATTCGCGCGGCGCGGGAAGAGTTGAATGCTCGCGCGACAGCGGCGGGTCAAACCGACTTGCCCGATCCCTATCCGCTGCTGATCGTTCGCCCCGACGGGGCCTACGCCTACGGCGCCGCGTTGAGCGCGATTAGTTCGTGGGACTCTGACTTTGGCTACGAATTCGTCGACGCGGATTGGAAGCTCGAGTATCCCGACGCCGATCCGCGGCTCGAACAGGCGATGCGTCATGCCGTGGAGCAAGCGCGGCAGCGCCAAGCGATGCTCGCGAAGGCGGCGCCACGGCGCTATGGCCCTCGCTTGGCTCTGGGGAGCGGCGAAGGGGGCGGCATGGGCGGCGGAGACGCCGAGGGAGACGGCGGCGGCTTCGAGGGGGTGGTTCACCCCGGCGGATCCGGCGAACGGATTGGCGATCACAACGGCGAGAACTGGATGCAGGCCAGCGGCGGCGAGGGGACGAGTTCTGGCGCCGAAGGGGGGGCAGGCACAGGGAACGGCCAAGCTGGCGTCAATCGCTATGCCGGCGGCGACATGACGACAGATGGCCAAGGCGGAACCGGCGGCGGAGCCAGCGGCAACTTTGCAGATACGTCGGCCACGGCGGCCGGAACAGCGACGGCGGCCAGTCAAACTGCCGGCGGCGCACCGCAGAACGGACAATCGGGAGAGAAAGGAGCGGCCGGCGGCGAAGCAGGGGGCC
>JBGSMO010000040.1:0-21427 GCA_041740115.1 Pirellulales bacterium | reverse complement strand
CCGCGGCATCGACGGGGTCGCCCATCGCGCGGCGATGGCGGCTGGCGGGCGGACGATCGCGGTGCTCGCGAGCGGCGTGCTCAATCCGTTTCCGCCGGAGCATGTGAAGCTGGCCGAGGAAATCGAACAACAAGGCGCCGTGCTGAGCGAGGCGGCTCCGACGATGCCGCCGCTGGCCGGGATGTTCCCGCAGCGGAATCGCATCATCAGCGGGCTGACGATGGGGACGATCGTCGTCGAAGCGGCCGACCGGAGCGGGGCCCTCATCACCGCGCGGCATGCGATGGAGCAAGGCCGCGAGGTCTTCGCCGTGCCAGGACCAGTCGACAGTCCTGGTTCGTCGGGGCCGCACCGATTGCTCCGCGACGGGGCGAAGCTGGTCACTTGCATCGACGACGTGCTGGAGGAGCTTGGGCCGCTAGTTGAAGCGGCGCCCGATCAGCGCGGCGGGACGATTCGCGTCGCCGCGGAAGTGCTGCTCAACGAAATCGAACATGCCGTGCTGCAGGCGATCGAGCCGACGGGGTCGATGCTTGACGACGTTGCCGCGAATTGCGAGATGCCGATTCACCGCGTGTTGGCGACGGTAAGCGTGCTGGAGTCGCGGCGATTAGTGCGGAAGGTGGCGGGAAATCGGGTCGCCAGGATTTAGCGATTCGAAGGCGCGCACCAAAACTGCCGAGAATTCTCAAGTTGGCCATGTCTGCCAAGTCAGCCGAGTCGGCCAACCGTTTTTTGGCGGACTCGGCGGCATGCAATTACTGCGCCGGGTTCGATGTAGCAGGCGCAATCCGTGCGCCTGCCACGATTGTTCAGAGTTCAGTTTTCAAAGATCGGGAAATATCCATTTGTACAGTAACGATTTGGGTGGCCAATTTCTATAGAAAACTGACAAATTTGAGGGCGCGACGGGGGCTCCAAATGGCTTTCTATTCCACTCCCCCCAACACGGCGCTTCGGCTTTGCCCAAAAGTATTCGCTAAGCCGCAAGCGGCTGTGACTGCCAGTCTGATTATTTCCTTTTCTCTTCCTTGGTGCGTCTTCGTGCCCTTGGTGTCTTGGTGGTTCGTCTTTGCTTGCCGCACCGGCAGGTCGTAGACCCGCGGCTGGGACTGTCTCACATTTGATCACTGCTGCCTCCTAAAATGAGACTTTCGACCTGCCGGTTTTGCACGGCTTTGCAGTTTTTGGCAGTTGTAAAATCTCCTCGGGAACCCGCGAACCACCCCTCGGAGCATGACGTAACCCTATACTGAGGGCCATCTTGCTCACTCCTCTTGGGCGGACGCATGCGTCCGTTTCTCTACCCGCGGCATACGACTTGCATTAATGGTCCTCCGTACTCGCGGAGGAGCCAGCAAGCTCATCCAAGCGTGCCGGCCGAACGAATCAATCGTGAGGCTTGGGCTGCTTCGGCAGCCAATTTCCGCGACCCATGGAAACGCACTTGTTAGAATGCTAGGGTCGGCGGAATTTATTTCAGGACGGCTGGGAGGAGGGATTTTCTCCCAGTAACACCGTCGAACTCTCAGACATGAGGAGTTCGTAGGATGAAAAAGCAAACCAAGGAAGAACTGAACCGCAATTCCACGCTCTCGGCTCAGGGTCTGATCGATCCGCCGGCCGTCAGCGACGAACAATTGCTGCAATCGTACCGCGAAGCTAGCGATCCGACCGTCTTTGCCGAGTTGGTCTCTCGCTACCAGCGGGAATTGTATAATTACCTTCGTCGGTTCCTGGGTGACGCCACCCTGGCCGAGGATGTGTTCCAAGCGACGTTCTTCCAGGTCCACCAGAAGCGCGACTCGTTTGAGGAAGGCCGGAAGTTCCGTCCTTGGCTTTATACGATCGCCACCAACCAAGCGATCGACGCTCAACGGCGAAATCGTCGTCATCGTCGATTAAGCTTGAATCAACCGCACCAAGCCGGCAGTGAGTCCGTAGGAACATTGATCGACTTGGTGGCGAGCGAAGGGGGCGACCCCGTGCTCGCCGTCGAGAGCAGCGAAGAAGGGGCTTGGGTCCGCGGCGAAGTGGAAGCCTTGCCCGAGCCTCTTCGCAACGCGGTGAACTTGGTTTACTTCGGGGGGATGAAATACCGTGACGCAGCCAAGGTCATGTCGGTGCCGGTCGGAACGGTCAAAAGCCGTTTGCACGCCGCCATCCAACGCCTCGGCCAATCGTGGCGCGACGTGCAGCCGGCGAGCCGTTCGTAAGGACGCATCATGTGCGGCGAGCGGACGCATTTCGGCTGCTGCTACGTTGAGTAACTACCACAGGCCTGTCGCAACGTGCGGCAGGCCTGTTTTATTTGATTCGCAAGTTCTTTCAGAATCGCACGCGCATGTCGCACGCGGACGGGACCTGCCGCGATGACTGACGATCTGATCGCCTACCTGATGGACGACTTGTCGCCCGAGCGCCGGGCCGAAGTCGACGCGAAGCTCGCGACCGACGTCGTGTGGCGTTGGGAGCTCGATCGGCTCCGCGAGTGCATGGCGGCGAGCGGCGACATCGAACAGTGCGTCGAAACTTCCGCCGCGGCTCCCGATGCGTCGGAATCATCGGACGTCGATCTGGAACCGCCGGTCGATCTGGTGAAAAAGACCTGCTGCTTTGTCGAAGACTCGGCAAGCGGGAAGTTCAAAGTCCAGGAGAAGCGTTGTAAGAAGAAAGCGACGTTCTCGGCGGAGACGTGTCAGAGTGGCGGGAGATCATGGAGCTTGGCCGACGTCACCGTCGGGGCAGGCGTGCTGCTGATCTTGGCGGCGCTGATCATGCCGGCGGTGCAACAATCGCAAACAGCGTCGCGACGCGGCACATGCGCTTTCAATTTGCGAGGTTTGGGAATGGCGACTGAGAAGTACGCCGATCTCAATAACGGCCTGCTGCCGGAAGTGCTGCCTGGGCAACCTGCAGTTTACTATCTTACGCGAATGGTCGAGGGAGGCGTGCTGACGGAAGCCGAGGCGCTGGAGGTCGGCGCCTGCCCCGATTCCGACGCAGCGCGGCGACGATCTGAGGAAAAGTTAAAACTTCGGGTACCAACCTCCCAAGAACTCGCCATGGCGACGGGGGATGAGTTATTGCGGCTCATCGCGGGGTCGGGCATGTCGTTCGCGGTTCCGGTCGGATACTTCGATGAGAAAGGGCAGCACCATCGGTCGAAATTTACCGCCCACAGCGAGCGGCCGATGATTGCCGACGCCCCGGTGATCGGCCCGATGGGCATCCGCCCGGTCAGCCATGGCGGCTGCACGCAGAATGTGCTGAGCGAAGCGGGATGCGTGAAGCCTTACTCGGTGTGCGTGCTTCCCGGCGAAGACGCCCGGGTGCGCGACATTCATTTGAACGACGAGGGGATTCCCGCGGCCGGGAACTCGCCCGACGATCTCTTTCTTGCTCCGCCCAACTACGGGCCCGACGGACCGATCGCGTCAGGGCAGGCGAAGAGCATTCGCATGCAGGTGCTATTCTTCTTGCCGCTGGCGCGGTAGACGCGCTTTCAGTCCCCGGCTCCGCCGAGGGGTTGCGCCACGCGGGACGACGCCATCCGGCATGGCGGCCTACCCCCTGGCGGAGCCAGGGGCTGCATGCATCGCTGCCCACGTTTCCTCGCGCTCCGCGACGACTTGGCGGATGTGATCGAGATCGTCGTTCGGCGTTGCGCTGATCAGCTTGCGCGTGTACTCCTCGCGCGGGTCCCGGTAGATCGCCTCCGATGGGCCGAACTCGATGATCTTGCCGGCGTTCATTACGGCCATCATGTCGGCCATGAACTTCACGACGCTCAGATCGTGGCTGATGAAGATATAGGTGAGGCCGCGAGTTTCCTGCAGACGCTTCAGCAGGTTGAGCACCTGGGCCTGCACCGAGACGTCGAGGGCCGAGACCGATTCATCGCAGATGAGGAACTCGGGCTCGACGGCGATCGCGCGGGCGATGCAGATGCGCTGCCGCTGGCCGCCCGAGAATTCGTGCGGGTAGCGGCGGAGGTGGACGGTCTGCAAGCCGACTTCTTCGAGCAAGGCCGCGGCGCGGTCGCGGCGTTCGCGGCGGTTGGCGCCGATCCCTTGGATGATCATCGGTTCGGTCACCGCCGCTTCAACGGTCATCCGCGGGTTCAGCGAACCGTACGGGTCTTGAAAGATGATCTGCATCCGGCGGCGCATTTGGCGGAGGTCGGCTGAGCCGAGCGAGGCGACGTCGACGCCGTCGAGCCAGACGCGACCGCCGGTCGGTTCGACGAGCCGCAGGATCGCGCGGCCGGCGGTAGTCTTGCCGCAGCCTGATTCGCCGACGAGGCCGAGCGTTTGGCCGCGGTAGACCTTGAAGCTAATGCCGTCGACGGCGCGGATGTGGTCGACTGTACGCGATAGGATGCCGCGGCGGACAGGGAAGTGAACTTCAAGGTTCTCGACGGAGAGGAGGGGCTTTGTTCCCTCGGGGATGTATTGCGTGTCCCCTGCAGCCCCCGGCTCCGGCGGGGGGTTGCGCGACGTTGCGGCGACGTTTACCGGCATGGTGGCCGACCCCCGGGCGGAGCCCGGGGCTGCAGGGGCCACTGCGTGGCCCATGGCGGCGAGTTCGCTTTGCGGGTGGAGCAAGCGGCCGCGGCCGTGGGTCTTGAGTTCGTTGAGCCGCTTCGCGTCGAGTTGCTTCTCGGTGATTTCGAGTCGGCCGTCGACGACGCGCGTCGACATGAAATCGTCGACCGTCGGCAGCAATTTGTACGGCGTGTCGAGCCGCGGCCGGCAGGCGAGCAGGCCCTTCGTGTAGGGATGCTTTGGGTGGGCGAAGATCTCGAGCACGGGGCCGTACTCCACTTCCTCGCCGCGGTACATCACCAGCACGTCGTCGGCGATTTCGGCGATGACGCCGAGGTCGTGCGTGATGAAGAGGATTGCCATGCCGCGCTCGTCGCGGAGCTTACGGAGGATGTCGAGAATTTGGGCCTGGATCGTCACGTCGAGCGCAGTGGTCGGCTCGTCGGCGATCAGGAGCTTCGGGTTGCAGGAGAGGGCCATCGCGATCATCACACGCTGCTTCTGGCCGCCCGACATTTGGTGGGGATAGGCGTCGACGCGCTGCGCGGGGTTCGGGATGCCGACTTCGGCGAAGAGCTCAATCGTTCGCTTGCGGGCCTCGGCCTTGGTCACCTTTTGGTGGAGGAGGATCGCTTCCATCACCTGATCGCCGACCGTGAAGACGGGGTTGAGCGACGTCATCGGCTCCTGAAAGATCATGCTGATCTCTTTGCCGCGGATGGAGCGCATCTCCGGTTCCGGCAGGCGGACCAAGTCGCGGCCGAGCAGCGCGATGCGGCCCGATTCGATCTCCGCCGAGGAGGCGAGGAGCCGCATGATCGAGAGCGACGTGACGCTCTTGCCGGAGCCGCTCTCGCCGACAATCCCGAGCGTGCGGCCAGCCTCGATGCGGAACGAGACGCCGTCGACGGCGCGGACGACGCCCTCTTCGGTGTGGAAGTAGGTCTTCAGATCGGCGACGTCGATGACTGCGGTGTGCATAGGAAGTTAGCCGCGAAGAGGCTCAAGAGACGCAAAAAGGGGAAGAAAAACTAATCGAATGCGGGCGGGGGCGTTGCGTCTGCATCTAGGCGAGAGAGGACGTACTTTTTTATGAAGAACTTGGGGGCGCCGAAGTTGATCAATAGACCGTGCTCGATTCGAGTGGAACGTAGATAGCCTAGAAGTTGAGCTATGTGATCATCACAGATTGATGCGCAAGCTTTCAATTCCAGAATCAATATCTTCTCTACCAGCAAGTCCGCCTTGTATTCGCCAATGACGGTTCCGTCCTCATCATAAACGAGAATCGGATGCTGCTGTTGAACCTCGATTCCAAGTTTACGCAGGCGGTGGGTTAAAGCATTCTCATAGACCTTCTCAAGATGCCCATGCCGGTGGAACTTGTGAATTGCAAAAGCACTCTCCCTTACTGTGTCGCAAAGTCGGAAGACATCGATTTCAGCCATGCAATCTCCCTTCCTTCTTTACTTTGCGATTCTTGTGCCTCTTCGCGGCTACTCCTAGTGGGCGTCTTGCCGCAGGCGGGGGTCGGTGGCTTCTTGAAGGCCTTCGCCGATGAGGTTGTAGGCCAGGACGGTGAGGAAGATGGCGGCGCCGGGGAAGACGATTAGCCACCAGGTTTGTTCGATGGAGTTGCGGCCAGCCGACAGGAGGGTGCCCCAGCTGGGGTTGGGGGGCGAGGCGCCGAAGCCAAGGAAGCTGAGGCCGCTCTCGATGAGAATCGCGTCGGCGATGCCGAAGGTGATCGGTACCAGCACTGGCGCGAGGGCGTTGCGCAGGATGTGGGTGAACATCACGCGAGTCGAGCTGGCGCCCATCGCGCGGGCGGCGGAGACGAATTCGAGTTGTTTCAGCTTCATGAACTCGGCACGCGTGAGCCGGGCGATGCCAGTCCAGCCGGTGCAGCCGACGATGACCATCAGGTGGAAGTTGGTGACGCGATCGAGCAGTGCGACCAGGGCGAGAATAAGAACGAGTGAGGGAATGCACATCACCACTTCGATGACGCGGCTGATCAGGACGTCGACCCAGCCGCCGAAGTAGCCCGCCAGCGCCCCCATCGTAATGCCGATCACCGCGGCGATTCCCATAGAGACAAAACCGACGCTCACCGCCGTTTGGGCCCCGTGGACCATCGAGGCGAAGACGTCGAACCCTTGCGAGTTGGTGCCGAACCAGTTGTAGCGGCTTGGAGGTCCGCTGGCTGGATTCTCAGGAGTCTCCGGCCAGACCAGGTCGCCTCGGACGCGACGGTAAGGATCTTGATAGACCAACGGCCAAATGGCCCAACTCTCCGGATCCTTGGCCTGCAGGCTCGCGACGTAGTTCGCGCGAAAGCGATCCTTGCTGAAGATCGGGTTCTCCCACGAGCGGTTGTAGTACCAGAGGGCGGGAAAGTAGAGTTCGCCCTTGTAGCGCGTGACGATCGGACGGGTGCCGGCGATCAGCGGCGCCGTGGCGGCAATGGCGGTAAGCGCAATAACGAACGCGAGCGCGACGACGGCGAGCTTGCGTTTGCGGAAACGACGCCACGATTCAAGCCAGAAGCCGGCCGAAGGTTCGGCCGACTCGGCGAGCGTCACTTCAACCTCAGGGGGCGTGGTCAGCATCAGCGAGTTCGTCAGTTGTAAGTCACGCGCGGATCAACGACGGCGTAGAGGATGTCGGCCAGCAATTGTCCGGCGAGGGTCAGCACGCTGAACATCAGCGTGAGTCCCATGATGACGTTGTAGTCGCGCTGGACGATCGACTCGAAATAGAGCCGTCCCATTCCAGGCCAGGAGAAAATCTGTTCGAGAATGACGGCGCCGCTTAAGAGCCCAGGCAAAGAAAGTCCGATCAGGGTGACGAACGGGATCAGCGTATTGCGGAAGGCATGTTTCCAGATGATGGTGCGCGGCGCCACGCCTTTGGCTCGTGCCGTGCGAATGTAATCTTGCCGCAGCACTTCCTGCATGTTGGCGCGAATAAAGCGCGAGTAATACGCCAAGCTGCCGTAAGTGAAGCAGATCACCGGGAGCGTGGCGTGCTGCAGGATATCGAGCGCCCTTCCGGCCGTGCTAAGCGTCCCGTAGTTGTCGGAGGTCATGCCATACAGCGGCAGCCACCCGAGCTTCACGTAGAACAGCAATTGCAGGTAGAGCGCCGCCACGAACGCCGGCAGCGAATAAAGCATGTAAAGGAGCGTACTGACGGTGCGTTCGGCGGTTGAATCCGCCCTCGCACTCGACCAAAGGCCGATCGGAATTGAGAGTAAGTAGGCAAGCACAAGCGAAGTGGAAGAGAGGAGGAGCGTCGCGGGCATGCGTTCCAGGATCAACGCGGCGACGGGCTTGTTGTTGCGGGAATAGGAGAGGCCCAAGTCGCCGCGGACAACGTTGTCCATCCAGTGGAAATAGGCCTGATACCAAGGCTTGTCGAGTCCGTACAGGCGATTAAGCTTGTCGACCGCCTCTTTGCTCATCATTTTGCTCGGGTTCATCTGCGCCATGTCGGCAGTGAACGGCGTACCGGGAATTTTCCGCACGAGCCCGTAGATGAGAAACGTGATCAGCAGCAGGGTGATCACGCCGATGCCAAGCCGACGAATGATGTAGCTGGTCATGGCGTTATCGCGGCGCAAGCATTAGTGGTTGCAATCGTTAGAGTTCCAAAGACATTTAACACAGAGCGGGGAAAAGAGCCCTACTGTTTGGCTGAAAGCTGACGGCTGATAGCTGACAGCCCGATTGCCTACGGCGTCGCCACCGGCACGAAGAGGCTGTTGAAGCCTGGGCTGTACTTGAATGGCCCCAAGGCGCCGAAGTTGTAGCCTCGCAAGCTTTTATTGAACCCAAAGAAGGCGTTGCGATAGAAGAGCCAAGTGACCGGCTGATCTTCCCAGAGTTGCAAGTGAATCGCGCCGTAGATTTCGGCCCGCTTGGCGGGGTCGAACTCGCGGAGTCCTTGCTCAAACAACTTGTCAACCTTTGGATTCGAATACTGGCCATAGTTGCGCTGACCGCCGGTGCCGTAAATGTTCGACTGCATCGAAGGATCGGTACCGGCTCCCCAGCCGCCGATGCAGGCGTCGAACTCGTGCTTCAGCATCTTGTCCTGCAAGACGACGAACTCCGTCGGCTTCACATTGGCGATCACGCCGATTTGCTCCAGACATTCTTTCATCAAGGTTGCCGTCTGAATGCCGGTTTCTGTTTGAGAAGTCATTAGTTGAAACTCGAACGGCACAATCTGGCCGTTGATTTCCTTATCGCGAATGCCGTCGCTATCGCTGTCGACCCAACCTGCTTCGTCAAGCAAATCCTCCGCCTTATCGAGGTTCTGCTTTATCAGTTCCGGCGGATTCTTGGGGAACATCCAAGCCGTCGGGTGGAATGTCCCCTGCCCCTGTTGATAAAGGCCATGAGTAATCGTATTGATCAACTCGTCGTAGTCGAAGGCGTAGGTCATCGCCCAGCGAACGCGCGAGTCTCCGAAGAAGGGGCTGGGCGATTTGCCGTCAGGGGTTTTCTGATTCCACTCGATGTGGAACTCGGTCCATTCGGGAGCGGTCACCTTGGTATTCTTAGCGTAGAAATCGTCGCCGTTCGTTTGGCTGGCCCACTGCTCGGCGCGAAGTTCGATTTGCATGATCTCCCCCGCCTTGAAAGCCAACAGGGCCGTGTTCATGTCCTCGATCGTCTTCACGCGGACTTCGGCGAAGTTCGGTTTGTCGCGCACCTGCTTGCCGTCGTGCATGTAGTAGCTCTCGCGACGGCGGACGACGAATTCCTCGCCCCGCTTACGACTGACGTATTCATAAGGGCCGGCAGTGACCGGCTTGGCTTCTTGCTCGGTGTGATAGGCGCTCCGTTTGAGCGACGGGTCTTCCTTGACCGAGTTTTCGTAAATGTGCTTCGGTAGAATTGGAAAGTTGATGTTCGTAACGTTTGTCGCCAACGCCTCTTTGTGGAAGATAACGACGGTATGATCGTCGTACGCTTTCACAGCCTTGATTTGATCGGTGCCGCTGCCGCGAATGGCGGGGATCACCAGTAGCGGGTGATCCGACATGATCAATTTGAACGTGAATTCGACGTCGTAAGCAGTGAACGGCTTGCCATCCGACCAGGTGACGTCGTCACGAAGGACGAATCGATCCACAAGGCCGTCTTCGCTCGTTTGCCACGAGACGACGACGTCCTTCGGGGCGAAATTCTTGAGTTGCCGATCGAAGCTCATAATGGCGATGCCGGTGAGGTCGCTAAACTCGCCATCGGTAACGCTGCTGGAGAAAAGAGGGTTGGTGCTGCCAAGGTCGCCGCCAGCGTGCCGAACGATCTTGGCATCGGCGTCGACGCCCTGGCCCCCTTCGGGTTGCAGCACGCCAAGGGCCGAGAGAATCTTGGCGTTGTTCTCTGGCGAATCGTTCCGCAGCTTCAATGCTTCTGCGGCCGTCAGCGTCGGCGCCGGCTCGGACTTCTTCTCCTCGCGCAGCAGCGCCATGCCATCGGCAAGGGGGCCATCGTTCCACTTCAGCTTGTCGAGTTCTTCGAGCGTGGGCGGATCGAACTTTTCCAGGGCGTTGCCGAGTTCCAACGGGGCCTTGGGGTCGAGACTTCCTACATTCTCAACTGGCGTTGCGGCCGTTGCCGACGATTCTGCCGCCGGAGTCTCCTTGGAAGCCGGCGCCTCCGAAGACTCGACGGCCGCAGGCTTCTTGGCCGGAGCGGCAGCTGGTTCCGACGAGCATCCAGAAATCAGCCACAACAGCGAGCAGGCGGGGACGAGAAGCAGAAGGGATCGGAGCGGGCTCGATGCTGGCATGTCGTTGGACCTTACCCCCGCGGCGTCGCGGGGCTGAGGAGGATGGACAATTTGGGACGGGCGGCAAGCTGGGCAAAATCGCCCGGTGCTCGCGTCGATCGTAGCCCAATTCTTCGGCGCGGGTCAATGAGAGTCGAGGGGCGACCGCAGCGGCCCGTGGCCTTAGCGTTCTGCCCCGCGAACTGCAGCGGACATTTCCATTGCCCCTAATCGGCATTGACTGCTATTCTCCCCGCCCCTCGCGCCGCCGATCGCTGGCGGCGCTGCCGGTTGAAAAGGATTTCTCCGATGCTGCATACGCTCCGTTCGCTGCTGGCGCCCGCCGCCCTGCTCTTCGCTTTCCTCGCCTTCCCCGCCGTGGCGCCTGCCGCTGACGGCGAGGCGGAGTGGATCTGGTCGCCCGCGCAGAAGCGGAACGAGATTCCCGTCGGCAGTTGCTTCTTCCGCAAGTCGTTCGAGGTGTCGAACGCCGAAGCGGCGGAGATCCACCTCACGGCCGACAACGAGTTCGAACTGTTCGTCAACGGCAAGCCGGTCGCCAAGGGAACTGACTGGCGGCAGCTGCAGGTTCACGACATCACCGACCTACTGCTGCCTGGCCGCAATACGATCGCCATCCGCGTCGACAACAAGGACGCCGGTTCGGCTGGCCTCGCGGCGCGGGTGATCGTCAAGCAAGTCGGCGGCACCTTCGAAGGCTTCTCGACCGACAAGTCGTGGAAAACGAGCGTCCGCGAGTTCGCCAATTGGACCGTGCCGCAGTTCAACGACAAAGATTGGGTCGCCGCAGCCAGCTACGGCCAATTCGGCGACACGCTTCCCTGGGGCAACGAAGTCGTCATCGAAGGAGTCGGCGCCCGCTTCATCGTCGACAAGGAGTTTGAAGTCGAGCGGATCATGCGCGACGACAAAGTCGGTTCGCTGATCGCGATGACGTTCGATTCCCGCGGCAACATCTTCGCATCTCAAGAGGGAGGCCACTTGAAGCTGCTGACCGACAGCGACGGCAACGGCATTCACGACAAGGCGACCACTTACTGCGACAAGATTCAAAACGCCCAAGGACTGCTCGCCATCGGCCTGCGGCTCTTCGTCGTCGGCGACGGGCCTGAAGGGATGGGCCTCTATCGCCTGCGCGACGCCGACCGTAACGGCGAGGCCGATGAGATCGTCAAGCTCATGAGCTTCAAAGGCTCCAAAGGCGAGCATGGCGCCCACGCGCTGCGGTTGGGTCCCGATGGAATGATCTACGTCATCGTCGGCAATTTCACGCGAGCCGACGGGACGCCGACTTCGCGGAGTCCTTATCGACTCTGGTACGAAGGCGATCTCATCCTGCCGAAGTATGAGGATCCGGGGGGGCATGCCGTCGGCATTCCCTCGCCCGGCGGGACGATCTTTCGGACCGACGCCAACGGCAGCTTCGTCGAGTACATCGCCGGCGGCTTGCGTAACGCTTACGACTTTGCCTTCGACCTCGACGGCGAGTTGTTCACTTACGACGCCGACATGGAATGGGACCGCGGGGCCCCTTGGTATCGGCCGACGCGCGTGAACCACGTTCCCGCTGGCGCCGAGATGGGTTGGCGCAGCGGCTGGTCGAAGTGGCCTGACTACTATCTCGATAGCCTGCCAGCGGCGGTCGACATCGGCCCCGGCTCGCCGACGGGCGTCGAGTTCTACGACCACTACGCCTACCCGCCGAAGTACCAAGGCGCCATGTTCGGTTGCGACTGGGCGACCGGCAAGATTCACGCGATCACCTTCCAGCGCGACGGCGCCAGCTACATCGGCAAGAGCGAAGTCTTCCTCGAAGGCCGCCCGCTCAATGCCACCGACTGCGCCGTGGGGCCCGACGGTTCGCTGTATTTCTGCACTGGCGGCCGCGGCACCGACGGCGGCGTCTATCGCGTTCGCTGCAACGTGCCGGTATCGCCGGCGCTGGCCGACATGGGCGAAGGGATCGAACGAGCCCTGCGCCAACCGCAGATCGACGCCGACTGGGCGCGGGCCAAGGCGGCCGGCGTGCGGCAGGCGCTCGGCGACAAGTGGGAAAGCGAGCTGCACCAGGTCGCGCTGAACCCCGAGCGGATTGTCCGCGAACGGGCCCGCGCGATCGACCTGCTCGTCTACTTCGGTCCGCGACCTAGCGATCAGTTGCTCACGCAACTGTCGGCCGACGTTGAGCCGGCGATTCGCGCCAAAGCAGCGCGGCTCATGTACATCAGCGACGATCCCGGCGTGCGGGCGGCGCTTGCCAAGTGCCTGCAAGACAGCGATCCGCTGGTTCGCCGTTGTGCCTGCGAGTCGCTGATGCGGCGCGGCACGTTGCCGGCGGCTGCGGATATCTTGCCGCTCTTGGGCGATGAAGATCGCTTCACGGCGTTTGCCGCACGGCGGGTGATCGAACAGTTGCCGGTCGAATCCTGGGCCGGGGCCGTGATGAAAGAGACGAAGCCGCAACCATTCTGCGTCGGCGCCACGGCGCTGGTGAACGTCGAGCGAAAGCCGGCGACCTCGCAGGCGGTGATTCAACGCTGCCTCGCGATGCTCCAAGGGGCGCCGACGGAGCTCGAACGGGTCAACCTGCTGCGGGTGATCGAGTTGGCGATGTTCCATGGTAAGCTCGATGCGAAGAGCGCGCCCGCCGTCGCCGCGCCGCTGCTGGCGATGTACCCGACCGACGATCCGGCCGCGAATCGCCAGTTGGTGCGACTGCTGACGTTCCTGCAGGTCGACGGCGCCGCCGCGAAATTCGCCGCGGAACTGGCCAAGGCCGACGTGCCGGTTGATGAGAAACTCCACATCGGGGCCCACGCCGCCCGCTTGAATGTTGGCTGGTCGACGGCCGCGAAGCTCGAGCTGCTGAAGTTCTACGAACAAGCCCGCACCGTGAAGGGGGGCTACAGCGTCGACAAGTACGTCGAGTATTTCACGCGCGACTACCTGAAAAATCTGTCGATGGCCGAGCGGCAACATCTCATCGCCGGCGGCGACAAGTGGCCGGCTTCGGCGCTCTCGACGCTCGCCAGCCTGCCGGAGAACCCTGGTCCGCAGGTCTTGGCGGCGGTTCGCGACCTGGACGGACGCATCGCGCCGAAGTGCGCCGAGAGCGATCTCTATCGCCGACTGCGGGTCGGCGTGATCGCGGTGCTCGGCGCCAACGACGAGCCGGCTTCGCAGGAATACTTGCGGACGATCTACCGCGACGAGCCGGAGTACCGCGGCCCAGTCGCGATGAGCCTCACTCAACATCCCGGCGGCGAGAACTGGAAGATTCTGGTCGACTCGCTGAAGACGGTCGAAGGGCCGATGGCGCAGGAGGTGCTCACGTCGCTCACGCGCGTGAACCAACGGCCTGCCGACGCGGCGAGCTTCCGCGATGCGATCTTGCTGGGGCTCAAGCTCGGCAACAGCGGCGGCGCCGATGCGGCGAAGTTGCTCGCGCACTGGAGCGGCCAGAGTGGCAGCGACATGGCGGGATGGCAGCGATGGTACGCGGCGAAGTTCCCGGAAGCGCCGGCGGCCGAACTGCCTAGCGACGCTGGTCGCGACAAGTGGAGCTACGAAGAACTGCTGACGTTCCTCAACAGCGACCAAGGCAAGCAAGGCAAGGCCGCCCGCGGGGCGCAGGTCTTCACGCAGGCCCAATGCGCGTCATGCCATCGCGTCGGCACGAACGGAGAAACGATGGGGCCGGATCTCACGGCGGTTGCGCGGCGCTTCCAGCGGAAGGAAATCCTCCAGTCGATCGTCTATCCGTCGCATGTGATCAGCGATCAGTACGCGGCCCGCGTCGTGACCGCCGGCGGCAAGAGCTACGCGGGGCTGGTCTCGCAACAAGCGAGCGGCGCCGTCACCGTGCTGCAGACGAACGGTCAGAAGGTCGAACTTTCGCAAAGCGAGATCGACGACATCCAGCCGAGCGATGTCTCGGCGATGCCGACGGGGTTGCTCAATCCGCTGACTCTGGAGCAGGTGGCGGATTTGTTCGCGTACCTTGGGGCTCAAGGGAGCAACGACGTCGCGAGTCGGGGCTCGGCGCCGAAGTAGCGGCGATTTCAAGTCCGCGTGCCAGCCTTTCGTCATTCTGAGCGGAGCGAAGAATCTAGAATCTCGTTTGAAGCGCCAGATCCTTCGCTTTGCTCAGGATGACAGGCGGCAAATCAAACTCAGAATCGCTCAACCGCTCGACATCGCGAAGTCGGTGAGGTATACGTCGCTGATCGGTTTGGGCGTCGGCACGCGTTTCAGCCGCAGCAGCAGCAACCGGTTGACGCGCTCGAGCTTCGGGTCGGCCAAATCGTCGGGCGTCGCCGAGCGCATCGCCGTGATCGCCTGATCGCGGAGCCGGCGCTTCCAGTGTTCGAACTCGCGGATCGTCTCGTCGGTCGTCCCCGGCGGCAGCACGACTTGAACCGCGAACCTCAAGCTCGCGATTTCATTGTGCGTCGGACGGAAGTTGCGCAGGTTGAACTCGCCGAGATCAACCGCTCTCGGCAAGTTCGGGTCATGCGGCGGCAACGCCGCCTCGGCGCCGTGGCCCCCTTCCGCCGGCGCCCCATGCCCGCCGCCGCTGGCGAACGCCGGGCATTGCCAGAACGCGGCCAAAGCGAGCATGAACAGCATGCGCAGCGAGAGCCGCGTGCGGTCGCTAAACCTTTCAAGACTAATGATGCCCACTGGCCTCCTCCTTCGCCGGCGCCGCTTCGGCATGCTCCAGCGCATCGGCGTCGAACTCGTTAAACACCAACTGCCGCACTCGCTCTTCGCCCAACATCGGACGCGCGACGTCGGTCAGCCGCGCCTTTACCGCTGAAAGGTGCGGGTCGGCCAACTCGTCGACGGAACTGGTGCGCACGATCGAAATGACGGCGTCGCTCATGGCGCCGCGATGGGCCTCGGCCTCGGCGGCGACGGCGGCTTCATTGTCGGGATCGGTTTCGGCCGTCAGTTCGAACTGCAGCCGCATCCAGAACGCTTCGTCGGGAGCGCTCTCCGGCGCCGCGGCGGTTGGTTGCTGCGTCGCGGCGATCGGGATGTCGAACTTGCCGAGCGAGACGTAGGACGCCGTCTCCAGCGGCACGTCGAACTCGATCTCTTCGAGAAAGTCGACGAGCTTTGGGCCTTCGCTTTTGCTGCAACCGAAAGTCGTCAGCAGCACGAGCGCTGTCAGCGGCAAGTGATGAAGTTTGAGGGCGAACATGGCGGAGCAGACGCGGGACGCGACGGAACAATCGTTACAACGAAAGCTTACGTCACGAACGCTGGGCCGGACGGCGCACTAGACTTGTTCTTGCTGAGGTCTAGGCGACGCCTCGGAATCACCCCACCTGGTCCCCTCCCCTTGAGGGGGAGGGTTAAGGAGGGGTGATTGAAGCCGCGTACCAGAGTTCCACCCCCTCCCCAGCCCTTCTCTCAAGGGGAGGCAGCCGGAAGAGATCACTGGAGAACCGCGGAGGCCAATTGCAGCGACTACAACGATTACAACAACAAACATATGCTCACCCCAGCAAAATCGAACGCCCGAGCACGAGCTCTTTTCGCCGCCCTTGCACTGTTCCCGCTTGCAGGCTGCTACGATACCGCCGCGTTGCTGAAAGCGCGCCAAGACTCGCGCGATCTCATCCAAATGGACGAGGTCGACCTCGGCGCCTACCGCATCACCCTCCCCCACACCCTAGGCGAAGCGACTGACAACCTGATCGACTTCCACGTCTTCGGCCAAGTCACCCGCGGCGACCGGCAGACGATCGACGACGCCCTGCGGATGCGCGGCGCCGAGTTGCGCGCGAAGATGCTCGTCGAAGTCCGCGCCATGGATCTGCGCACGTTCGAAGAAGCGAAGCTTACGAAGCTTCGCAAGGCGATCGCCGAGGTGATTAACGACACGCTCGGCCGCCGCGTGGTGAAGCACGTTGGCTTCTACCGCTTCTCGTTCAACACGATCTAGCGCGTACTGCAGCCCCCGGCTCCGCCGGGGGGTTGGTCACCACGCCGGTAGGCATCGTCCTACGTAACGCTACCCCCCGGCGGAGCCGGGGGCTGAAAATGCGACGACAATTCGTTACGCGAACTAGCGGACGATCTTGATCCCAGGGATCGCCGCCTTCAATTCTTCCGCCCCTGCGTCGGTCGCCGGGGTCTGCGAGATCTGCAGCGTTTTGAGCTTCTTCAACCCCGTGAGCTTCTTAAGCCCGGCGTCGCTCACCATCGTGTTGTCGAGGTTCAGAAACTCCAGGGCTTCCATCTTCGCGACGTGATCCATCGCTTCGTCGTTGGCGCGGGTCGCCCAGAGATCGAGATAGACCAGCTTCGGCAATTCCGTGAGATGCGCCAGACCGGCGCTCTCAACGCCCGTTTCGCTCAGGTCCAGCTTGAACAACTCCGACATGCCGGCAAGGTACTGCAGCGTGTCGTCGGTAACCCAGGTGCCGCGGAGGTTCAGCTGCTTCATCTTCGTGAGCCCCTTGAGGTGCTCGGTGCCGAAGTCGGTGATCGTGGTGCGGAGCAGGTTGAGGTCGTCGAGTTCCTTGAGGTCGGCAAGGTAAACCATGCCGTCATCGCTCAGTTTGGCGTCTTCGAGGTGCAGGCCCTTGAGCTTCGTCAGCTTGGCGAGACTGGCGACGCCGGCGTCGGTGATCGACGGGCTGCGGAACTTGACCGCGGCGAGGGTCCCCATTTGGCCGATCTGCTCGCACGCCTTATCGGAAAGCGTGCAGCCGCGGAGATCGAGCAGCCGCAGTTTTTTTAGCGGCGCGAGTGCAATCACCCCTTCGTCGGTCACCTTGGTGTAGGGGAGCATCAAGTGGGTCAGTTCCGGCATCTCGGCGATGGCCGCCATTCCTTCGTTGGTGAGTTGGGCCGAGCGCTGGAGATTGAGTTGGCGGAGCGCCTTAAGCGGCTTCAGCTTCGGCAGTCCCTCGTTCGTCACGGCGGTGTTGCGGAGGGTGAGGCTCTTTAGCTTCGACAGGCCGGCGAGCGAGTCGAGCGTCGCGTCGTCGATGTCGGCGCCCCACAGGACGAGAGTTTCCAGCGAGCCGAGCTTGCCGATCTCGGCCACGTCGGCCGGCATGGTCGGACGGTTTTCGAGATCGATCGCGACGATTTCGCCGGCCGGGTTCTTCTGGATCTTGGCCTGCAGTTCCACGAGGCGCTCCTCGACCCCGGCGGCAAGCGCCGGCGCAGCGAGAACGAGCAGAACAAACAGCGTCCCCCAGCGGCTTGCGGCGCGAAACGAAGCGGAAAGCAAGCGGCACGATGCAAAGCAAGTCACGTCGATGGTCTCCCACGCAGTTGGAATATTAGGTCGGCCGCCGCGACGCATCTGGGGGATGCCTCGGCTAGTCACTGGCGAAACACTCAGTCTAGCCTGCTCGATTGCGGGGCGACAACTCGCGCGGCCATGGGATAATCATCCTCACGTCACGTTGAGAGTTCACCCCACTGCCGCATTGCGCAAAGAACGCCAGCGCATCGTTTTTTTGCGTCGACGTTTTCCATCGAATGCGGGCTAGTCGATGCGCCGGGCGAATGTCGAGGCCATTCGGCCCTGCTGCAAAATCGTGAAATCTCCTGATCGCGGCGATGTCGACGGCGCGAAGGAGACGCATTTCGGCAAAGCATCGGCCGCCAAAAGCGGGCGGCTTTCATGGCCGTGGCGCGTTGCCAGCCGACTTCCCCTCAGCTAAATTCAAGGTTCGCACCGGCGCCGGTCAACTCTCTGACCGAGGCGCGCACCCCACGGCGCGAGCAGCGACCATCGTTTGTAGCGGCGGCTCCAGCGATCGTTGCGACCGTTCGGAAACTCCACCGGCCGCACGTCTCGCATCGAGCGTGCTCCCATCAGGCACACTATCTCTCCAGGGGCATTCAAAAATGCAACCACAGAAACGGCAGTCCTCGCGTCGTGATTTCATGCGGTATTCGGCTGCGGCCGGCGCCGGCTATTGGGTCGCCGGCGGCCTCGCTCTTAAGGCGAGCGCCTCTCCCAACGAACAACTGCAGATCGCCTGCTGCGGCGTCAACGGCAAGGGACGTTCCGACGTCGAGAACGCCTCGAAGTTTGGCAAGATCCACGCCTTGTGCGACGTCGATCGGAAGTTTCTCGATCTGTCGGCCCGCATGTACAAGACCGACAACAAGTTCACCGACTACCGTGAGATGCTCGACAAGCTGGGCGACCAAGTCGACGTCGTCACCTGCAGCACGCCCGATCACACCCACGCGGTGATCCTCGCCAAAGCGATGAAGATGGGCAAGAACTGCTATGGGCAGAAGCCGCTCACGCACTCGATTTGGGAAGCCCGCGAACTGCAGAACATCGCTCGCGAAGCGGGCGTCGTCACGCAGATGGGCAATCAGTACACCGCTTTCGAGCCGATGCGGGAAGCCGCTTACCGTCTTCGCAACGGGCAGGTCGGCACGGTGAAGGAAGTTCACGTTTGGACGAACCGTCCTGTCTGGCCGCAAGGCGAAGCCCGCGGCCCCGAGAAGCCCGTACCGGCGGAACTCGATTGGGAAGCCTGGATCGGCCCGGCGCCGATGCGGCCCTACGCCGACGGCTACCACACCTTTAAGTGGCGCGGCTGGTGGGACTTCGGCACCGGCGCCCTCGGCGACATGGCCTGCCACACCTGCAACCTGCCGTTCATGGGCCTCAACATGCGCGACCCGACGGGGGTTGTCGCCGAGACCTCGGGCCACGATCACGACAGCTATCCGACGAAGTCGAAGATCAAGTTCGACTTCCCCGAGCTCGACGGCCGCGCGCCGTTCACGTTCTACTGGTACGACGGCACCAATCTGCCGCCAGCTGAACTCTACGCCGATTTCGTGAAGCCGGGCAAAGACGGCAAGCCGAAGTCGCTCAATGCGAGCGGCTGCTTGATCGTCGGCGACAAGTGCACGATGTACGCCGCGGGCGACTACGCCAACGACGGGATCGAGCTCAACAACGGCGTCGAGTGGCTGGAAGTCGACTATCCGAAGCCTCCGGGAGAGCCGGAACTCGGGCATGTTCAAGAGTTCTACGAAGCGATTCTCGATCCGAAGAACAAGAAGGCCATGTCGAACTTCGTCGACTACGCCGGTCCGCTGACCGAAACGATCCTGCTCGGCAATTTGGCCGTCTGGAAGGGCGAGCCGGTGAAGTGGGACGCCAAGACCATCACGCCGGACGACCCGAGCCTGATGGCGATCGTCAAGCCGGCCTACCGCGAAGGTTATTCGCTGTAGTCGCGACGCGACGAATTGAACGCAACATCGACCGGCCCGAAGCTCTAAGCTTTGGGCCGGTTTTTTTATTAACCATGGAACAGCCGAAAGGAACGGAAGAAAGACATTAGCCCGCGAATCACGCGAATCGGCGCGAAGGAGACTGGACAGGATCACAGGATCTGATGTGATCGACATGATTTGGGAGGGATATGAGCTTCATCCTGTCGATCCGCTTGATCCTGTTATCCTGTCAAAAATTCATTCGCGCAGATTCGCGGGCCCATTCCCCTCGCTATTCTTCCGTTCCTTTCGTCGGTTTCGTGGTGATAAAATAACGAGTGGAGGATAAACGATGACCGCGATCATGAAATACGACGAACTAGCCAATCTCGCCGACGATCCGCGAGAGATGTTTCAGGAGGTCGCTCAAGCGCTGGTCGCCGCCGGCGAGCTGCATCGGCTGTTCGATCTGCGGCTGCTGCAGGAACGCCACCGCCATGGTTTGCCGCTCGATCGCCGGACGCCGATCGACGACGTCGAGGAGCCGCTCCGTTCGCAAGTTGAAGCCGGCTACCTCGCCGCTTGCCGCGAGGTCGGCGAGTTGATGCTTGAGTCGGGCCGGCTGCGCGAAGCTTGGATGTACCTGCGTCCGGCCGGCGACAAGTTCTCGATCCGCGAACGCTTGGCGACGGTCGTCCTCGACGACGAGCGGGCCGACGAATTGATCGAGCTCGCGCTCTTCGAAGGGATCGACCCCGAGCGAGGCTACGCCTGGCTGCTCGGTCGCAACGGCACCTGCAACTCAATCACGACGCTCGACGGCATGAGCCAGCAACTCGATGCGGCCGACGTGCGGGCCTGCGCCGGCGTCCTGCTGCGGCACGTTTACCGCGAACTGCACGGCAACCTGCGCGGCCATTTCAACAAGCTGAAGGGAACGGCGCCGCCGAACACGTTGTCGATTGGGCAGTTGATCGAGCAGAATCCCGAACTGCTCGCCGGCGGCAACTATCATCTCGACGTCTCGCACCTGCAAAGTACCGTGCGGTACGCCCGCTTGCTTACCGATCCGGCGCTGGTGGCGAAAGCATTCGAGATCGCCGACTACGGTTCGCGTCTGCCCGCCGATTTGCAGTACCCCGGCGAGGCGCCGTTCGAGGAGCTCTTCGCCGCCCACCGCCGCTGGTTTGCCGCACTGCTCGGACGCGAGGTCGACGAAGCGATTCAGTATTTTGGCGACAAAGCACGCACCGAAGGAGACGATCCCCGCAGCACGGCCGCGGTGGAGACGCTGCTCGTGTTGTTGCTGCGACTCGATCGGGCTGACGAAGCCCTCGCGGCATACAGCGAGTTCGTGACGAAGGAGCGCGAACTATCGACGCACGCCCCGACGTTGCTCGAGCTCGCCCGCGCAAGCGGCGATTGGGAACGCTACGAAGCGATCTGCCGCGAGCGGGATGATCTCTTGGGCTTTGCCGCAGGATTACTCGCTAGGCAGTCATCCTGAGCGCAGCGAAGGATCTAGCGCCAAACGAATGGCCAGATTCTTCGCATCGCTCAGAATGACGCACGATTTGCGCTAGATCAGCTGCTACTCATCACCGCTCGGCGGCGCCGGCTTCTCTTCGGCCGGCTTCTCTTCGGCCGGCGGCTCCTCCGCTGGCGGCGGGGGGCCGAAAGGTTGCGGTCCGCGCGGTTCGCCTCCAAATCCGGGCCGAGGACCGCGGCCATTCCGCTCGGGACGCGGCCCATTGCCAGGTCCGCCATCGGGACCGCCAAATGGCGGCGGCCCGTTGAAACGTTGATCAGGCCCGCCGGGCCCTCCCTCCCAGCGCCGGCCTGGGCCGCCTAAG
>JBGSMO010000176.1:0-3940 GCA_041740115.1 Pirellulales bacterium | reverse complement strand
CCGACGGCCCAACCGCCGAGACTGCGGCCGTTGCTGCCGCCGCCGAGATCGCCCTGCCCGCGGCCGCTGCGGGCGTTCCCTTCGAACGACAGTCGCTCAAAGCCAGGCTGCTTGCTCGCCTGACCGGTGGGGTCGAGGAAGAAGAGGCTGTGGTGGACGACCGTCGGGGCGCTGGGGCGAAATTCGACGGCGCGAACCCATTTGTCTGCGGTGAGCCCGAGGGGAATCGCGAAGTTGTGGTAGATATCGGGTCCGTCGGCGGGGATCTCGAAGTCGTCGCTCATCTCGACGATGAGATCGGGCTGGCCGAGTTGCCAACCGGGAGTGAACTCGGGCGTTGGCGGCAGATCGGCGGGGTCGCCTTCAGGCATAGCGGCGTCGACCCAGGCTTGAAGTAACGCGATTTGCTCGTCGGTGAGGCGGCGTTCGTTGTGGAAAGGAATGGCAATCGGTTCGGCATGCCAGGGGGGCATGTAGCGCGACGCGGTGACGGCGGTGACAAGATCGGCCCGCTTCTTCACGTCGTTGTAGGTGAGGAGCGCGAAGGGGGCGGCTTCGCCGGGGCGGTGACACGCGGCGCACTCGGCGAAGATGATCGGGGCGACGTCGCGGTTGAAGGTGGGCGCTGGCGATTTCTCGTCATTAGCAACGGCGGAGTGCGGAATGGCGCCGGCGATGATCAGCGCGAGTGCGGCGGCAGTCGTTGCAAGTTGGTGGGAAGTGAGACGGTGCATCGGTGCTCCTGCGGAAATCACTTGGTGGATTCGTCGGCGAACGGGATGTGGCAGCCAAGCGCCTTCGTAATGGGGTTAGCGACCGGTTGGCCATTGGCGACGGCGGCGAGCGCATCGTGGAAGTCGTGTTCGGTCGCTGCGCGGCGCTTGCGGCCGAGGGCTGCGTAAAAATTGTCGATCCGACCGCGATAGAGAATCTTGCCGGCGCGGTCGACGATGATCGCTTCGGGCGTGACCTTGGCGTCGACGCGACGGGCGATTGATTGGCCGTGGTCGAGAATGACCGGCGCGGAGATGTTGAATTTGGCAACGTGGTGCTGAGCTGCGTCGGCGGTCACGTCGGGATCGGAGTGGATCATGTAGAGGGGGATGCCGCGGCCGGCGAATTCGTCGCCGATTTTGCGGAGGGTTGGCTGGTAGAAGTTGGCGATCGGGCAGTCGGTAGTGATGAAGACTAGCGCGATGGCGCAGGTCGATGGATCGTCGAAGGGTTGGTGCGTTTGGCCCGCTAGATCGGACAACGACCAAGAGGCGGCGGTCGCGTCAGTCGGCGTCGCGGCGAGTGCGACGGCGGGGAACGTAGCGTGCAGAGTGAGGAGGATGGCTTTCGCGGCGGTTCGCAGCATCTTGGATCGCAGCATGGCGGTTTTGGCGACTCCCAGGGTCGATGGGTAGACGAGATATAGTTGTCATGGCGAGGGCTGGCGGGGGACGAGAATTTGACGGGAAACTGGGGAATTACTGTTTTTGGGCGATTTCTGTCCCTCGGTTGATATGGGAGCGACAATATCAATTGAGGCGTCGAGTCAACCGGAGCCGCCATGGATGCCAAGGGCGTTTTTGAGATTCTTGTCCGCGAACATGCGGGGATGCTGAGAGTATATCTCCGCTCGGCGGTCCACGATGCGACAGCGGTCGACGATTTGTTTCAAGAGACGATGCTCACCGCGTGGCGATTAATCGACCGGTTTGATTCGAGCCGGCCGTTCGGGCCATGGCTCCGCGGGATCGCCGGCAAGCTGGTCCTCGCGTGGCGGCGACAACACGCGGCGCTGCCGCGGTTGTGCGATGCGGCGGCGCTGGAGCAACTCGACGTGCGGCTGAGCGACGTGCAACGGCTGCCGGGCGATACGCTCGATGAGAAACTCGACGCGCTGCGCCGCTGCGTCGCCGCGTTGCCCGACCACTATCAAGCGACGCTCGACGGGCGGTTTCGCGAGCATTTGAGCCCGCCTGAGATCGCATCGCGGCTGCAACTCAATCTGGAGACGGTGAAGAAGCGGCTTCAACGGGCGCGTGCATTGCTTCTCGATTGCATGCTCGGCAAGCTCGCGGCGCTGGAGGGGGACGCATGAACGCCGACGACTCGCCTGTGACGAATGACGACGCGCCGCGGCCGCTCGACGAGTTGGCGGGCGGGATGCTTGATGAGCACGCGGCGATTGAGGCGAGTGCGGCGACGTCGCTATCTATTGAAGATCGACGGCGGTTGGTCGATCTGCAATGGATCGACGCGCTCATGACGCATGGTTCGCCGGCGGAAGCGGCGGCGGTGGAGCGGTCGGTGGCAAGCGTGTTAGCCGGATTGGAAGAGCGCGTTAAGCCGGAAGCGGCTGTTGTCCGAGGGGGGCGAGTTGCTCGGCGGCGACGGTGGTTGCCGGCGATTAGCTTGTCGTCGCTCGCGGCGGCGGCCATCGTGCTCATCGCCCTTGGCGTCTGGTGGCAGCGCGGTTCGCAGCAAGCGATGGCGATGGTCGAGCGTTCGTATGAGGCGGCCCTCGCGCCGCGCGATCGAACCTACGAAGTGACGGTCGAGCGGACGGGCGGAGCGATGCGGCCGATGAAGTCGACATTGACGGTGCGCGGCGGCGACAAGTTTTTGTTTGAGAAGCGCGGGCCGCTGGGAGGGATGTACCGCTTGGGGACCGACGGCCAGGGCTATTGGTTTATTCCGCCGGCGGGTTCGATTGTGCGCGCCGAGACCGACGCCTTTCTGCCGGCGTGGATGCGGCGCACGTCGACCGATTTGCCCCATTTGCAAGTCTCAACGCTACTCGCGCGGATGCGGGATTACTACCAGCTCAAGCGGCTGCCGGACGAATCGTTGACGGCGGATGGGCCGCAGCTTTCGCATTTGCGAGCCGTCTGGTCGGCGGGGCGGTTGCGTCCGTCGAAGCATGGGCGGATGCCGCCGGAAGAGGTGGAGCTGTGGGCCGATCCGGTGACAGGGGTCGTCGAGCAGTTGGTGCTGACGTTGCCGATCGACGCGGGACGGCAGCGGGCTCATACGGTGACGCTGCGACTGGTGGAAGAGAAGATGCTGGGCGATGAAGCGTATCGAGCCGAGACGTATGCGCCTAAGCGAGAATCGGTGATGGCGCCTGGGGAGTGAGGATGCTATCGCCAACAGCCGTCATTCTGAGCGGAGCGAAGAATCTAGAACCACGTTTGGTGTACTAGATCCTTCGCACTGCTCAGGATGACGCAATCTTCCCTTCGACGCTGCGGACGATGTTGACCGCTTGCTCGCCGTGCTCGAGCTTGCCGCCGTGCGCCGGCGAATAGACGGCATGGACGCGGAACAATCGCTCGGCGAGCGCCATCCGCAGCAGGTCGCCGGCGGCTAGGGCGTAGCGGCCCAGGTGTCGCGGGAGTTCGATTTTCACGTTGCCGACGCCGTCGTAGGCGCGGTAGACGACTTCGGTGCAGACCATCCGGTGCGAGCAGCTGAAGTCGAAGTCGAAATCGTACGGTTTGCCTTCGTGAAGGAAGGCTTGTGCGAGGGCTTGGCCGACGTACTCCGGGTCCAGCAGCGGGCGGAGGACGATCACTGAGTCGGACGCGAGCGGCGAACTGATTGAACGGACGCGGACGCCGTCTTTCATCGACTCCAGCACCAGCGGCTTTGGCGAATCGGGATCGCGCTGCGCGAGTTCGGCGACGATCGCTTCGCAGAGCCGCAGTCTGGGCGAGACATGCTCGTGACGCGCGACGCCTAGTCGTTGCAGGTCGTCGAGCGAACCAAGCACCAACGCGGCGTGGGGCCAGTAGCCGGGGAGGAAGTAGTTCGTGGCGGCGTATTCCTTACGGACCACCAGCACGTCGCCGGGTTGGACGAGCGCCGTCATTTCGCGGTGGATTGCGGGCGGTAGTCCGGGACGATGCCCTGGACGCACAGTGATCTCCGCCATGCCGGCCGAGACGAC
>JBGSMO010000020.1:0-17899 GCA_041740115.1 Pirellulales bacterium | reverse complement strand
GTCTTCGCGGCGGTGGCGGGCGCGGGCTTCGAGGTCGGCGAGTTGGCCGTAGCGGTCGGTCACGCTCAGCAGCAGCTGCGGGTCGAGGTCGCCCGGCAAGCCGAGGGCGGCAATCTTCGATTTCCAAATGGCGAGTACGGCGTCGCGCTCGCGCTGGGCTTGCTTGAAGCGCGTCTCGGCATTGGCGACTTCGCCGCCGGCTTGTTTGCGTTGGGCCTCGACCGGCAGGACGTTTTCGAGTTCGGCAAGATGGCGTTCGGCCGCCTGCATACGGAGGACGACCGAGCCGTCGGTCATCGGCAGTTCGGCGTCGACTTGTTGTTTTTCGCGTTCGGCGTCGGCGATTTGCTTGCCGACGACCTCCATCTGGCGCTGGCAGGCGTCGAGCTTCTCGGCCGCGGCGTCGTCGGCGAAGTATTTGAAGACCCAGGCGAACGCGGCGCCGCCAATGCCGATGAGGGCGACGAGGCCGCCGTACTTGCCGAACGGCGACTCGGGGACGAGGGCCCAGACGCCGAGCATGAGAGCGCCAATGACGAACGTCGCCAGCAGCCAGCCGAAGAGCCAGAGCGGCATCACCTGGTCGTCGAGCAGGTCGTGGCTTTGTTGTTCGAGCTCGACTTCATGCTGGCGAGCCTGGTCGAGACGTTGTTCGACGGCGAGGCGTTTGCGGAGGCGGGCGACGAGGTTGCTCGCCTCTTGGAGGTCCATCGGCAGGCCGTGCGATTCGCCGCCGACGATGGCCGTTTCGATCTGCGTGCGGAAGGAGCGCTCGCTCTCGGTGAGGAGGTCAACGTCGCGTTGGGCCTGTTCGAGCCGCTTTTGGGCGAGGCGCAGGGCGTCGATCTGCGGTTGGAGGGCTTCGAAATCGCTCTCGTTGAGTTCGGTGAGTCGGCTGACGTCTTTGACGCCGAGCGCCTCGGCGAGCCGTTTTTGCTCGGCGGCGAAGCGGGTTTCGTAGCTTTTGGCCTCACGTTCGAGCTCGTCCTGCTGGCGCTCGAGCGATTGGAGCCAATCGCGTTGCTCGCCGAGGGCGTCGATCCGTTGGGCGTTGCGGACGAGCAGCTCGTTGATGCCGAGGCGTTCGGCCTCATCGCGCAGCTGGTGACGTTGGCCCTGCAGCACGTCGGACTGGCGTTGGTGCTTTTCGATGTCGGCGTTGATCGCGTTGAGGCGTTCGATCGCGTCGGCCGGCAGCGTGACGCGGCCGCTGAGGTGCATCAACTGCTCGTCGAGCTTCTCACGCTTGCGCCAGTTCGGCTTGAGGCCGACGGCGATTTCGATCGTGCGGGCGTGGTGCTCGGCTTTGCGGACTTGCGTTTCGACGGCGATGATCTGGTCGTCGAGTTCCTTGATCTTCACCGCCAGTTGCGACCAGAGGCGATTCTGTTCGCGGAGGCGATCGACTTCCGCGCGGAAGCGGTCGCGCTGCGTCGTGAGGCTGACGATGCGCGACGACTGGCCTTCGTCGTTCAGCAGCGCGTGGCGATTGGCGCGGAGTTCTTGGATGACGTCGTAGAGGCTGACCCGGTCGAGGCCCGAGGTGAGGCGGTAGATCCACTCGGCCGCCTTGCTGCCGGAAAGGCTGCCGAGTTCGTGGATTTCGTCGAGGCCGACGGCGAAGACGTTGGTGAAGGTCGGTTCGTCGACGTCGCCGAGCGATTCGCGCAGCAGGCGGTCGCCACTCGTGGAGCCGTCGGAGTTGGTGCAGACGACGCGGCCGACGTCTTCGGGACCGCGGTCGGCAATGCGCGTGGCGCGAAAGCGGAGATCGCCTTCGACGATGCCGAGCGTGCCGCCCGGGCTGCCGCCATCGAGCGGCGGCAGGTACTTCTTGCGGCGCTCCGGCGACATGCCGTAGAGGACGCTCCGCATGAACTGCATGACGGTCGTCTTGCCGGCTTCGTTCGGGCCGTAGAAGGCCGTCACGCGGCGAGAGAGGCCCGTGAGCTTCAGGTTATTCCAAACGCCGAAGCCGTCGATTTCTAGGTCGGTGATTTTCATGGTTCGCGATCCGTGCGGTCCATTTTTTGATTCGTTGTGCGGTTATTGTTCGTCGTCGTCGAGGCTCATCAAATCCATGCCGAGCTTCGACGCCGCCATCAGCAGGCCGGTGCGATCGCTCGACGACACGCGGGCTAATTCCGCCAGTTGGCTTCCCTTGAGGCTCGCGGGGAAAAATTCTTCCAGGTCGAGCGGGATGTCATCGCTCTCTTCGAGTTCGCGCAACTGCCGTAACACGTCGCCGCGGATGGTTTCCTCGTCGTACCATTCTTCGGGAACGCACAACGGCTCGTCGCATTCGATCGCCACGCTCCAGACGGCCGGCGACTTTTGGCCGTACATGTGCCGCAACTGGCTGAGCAGTTCATCGCTCAGGCCGCCGGGGCGAAGCTCGTTAAGCAGTTCGCCGTCGCCGGTGATTTGCCAGGTGAGTAGCAAGTCGCGATCGGGATGTTTGCTCTTCAGGTTGTTCACGCGGACGTCGAATTGCGGCATCAGCGTCGCGACGTCGGCGCCGGCGGTCAGTTCGATCGTTTCGGTGATAAAGCGCACGAAATCGACGGCCACGAAATTGGTTTTCACATGGCCCGATTCGTCGACCGTGACGACCGTGCAGCCAAAGGCGCCCGACTCTTCGGGGTTCCGGCCTTGCGGCGTGCCGGCGTAGTGGGCGATGCCGGGCGACTGGTCAACGGTTTGCCGACGATGCTGGCCGCCGAGGGCCATGTAGTGAACGCGATCTCCTTCGCTGCCGGGCGCGGCGGCGGTGCCGTGGGCGACGCCGATGGTGAAGAGCCCCTTCGCATCGCGATGGAAGCCGCTGTCGTCGACCGCCTGGCCGGGGCTGCGGCTGATTCCCTGCACGCGGGCGATTGTTTTGTCGTTGCGTTGATGTTCAAAATTGCCGACGCGTCCCGAGGGGAAGCGGTGGACGTTGGCCGGCAGCGTGGCGGTCGGCGGCCAGGCGTCGACGGGGTCGATCTGCCCGCCGGCCCAGTAGACGGCAATGTTGTGATCGGCGAGCCGACGAAATTGTTCCAGGAGAAACACAATGGCCCGCGGTCCGGCCTTGTCGAGATGGACCACGTCGCCGCTGAGCACCAGCGCGTCGGCGCCTTCGGTGAGCGCGGTCTCGAAGATCTGCTCGGCGGCGAGATACGGCGCTTCGAGGAAGGCCTCGCGCAGGTGAGCGGGAATTTCGGACACGCCTGTCAGCGGGCGTTCCAAATGTAGATCGCCGGCATGAACAAACCGGAGCGGGGGCTGTGACATTCGACGCCTCCTTGCGTACGAAAGTGGGTCCGCCGCGGCGCGAGTGGGAGCGCGCAGCGACAGCTGTAGCGGGGCGGGTAGTTTAGCCTAGGTTGGCAAAGGGGCCAACTTCAGGTTCTGGGGGTGCTAGCAGGGAGGCTGGAAAGACCAACGTCATTCTGAGCGGAGCGAAGAATCTGGAAGCTCGTTTGACGGGTCCAGATCCTTCGCTCCGCTCAGGATGACGAGGGGCAGTGCTTGACCAAGGCAAGCTACGCTGCCGCATCCACAATCCGCCCATCTTCCATGTGAATCACCCGATCGGCCACGTCGAGCACGCGGCTGTCGTGGGTGACCATCAGCACGGGGCACCCCTGCTCGCGGGCAAGCGACTGCAGGAGATCAACCACCGCCCGGCCTGATTTGCCGTCGAGGGCGGCGGTCGGTTCGTCGGCCAGGATCAGTTGCGGGCCGGCGACGAGGGCTCGCGCAACGGCGACGCGCTGCTTCTGGCCGCCGGAGAGCTTTTCGGGCATGTAGTCGAGCCGGTCGCCGAGGCCGACAAGCTCAAGCATCTTGGCGGCGCGCTCGGTCGCTTCGTCGACGGATACGTTGGCGTGAAGCTCGAACACCAATTCCACGTTTTGCCGCGCGGTGAGAAACGGCAGCAGGTTGTGGGCCTGGACGATGAAGCCGATCTTGCGGCGGACGTCCACTAGTTCCTCGCGCGTGGCGCCGTGGAGTTCGTGGCCGAGGACGAAGAGCTGGCCCTGCTGCACGTCGCGCAGGCCGGCGATCAGGGTGAGCAGCGTCGTCTTGCCGCTGCCGGAGGGGCCAGTGAGGAAGACGACTTCGCCGGGGAAGATATCAACGTCGACGTCGAAGAGGATTTGCTTTTTGAGCTCGCCTTCGCCGAAGGAGTGGCAGATGCCGCGGCCGGAGACGGTGGGTTCCGTATTGGAAGCCATCGGCTCTGCCGGTGGACGCGTTGAGGTGGAGGTTTTCATGGGACTGCTCAAGTTTCAGCCCCTGGCTCCGCCAGGGGGTGGCGTCACGTTGGGCGACGCCGACCGGAATGGAGACCTACCCCCTGGCGGAGCCAGGGGCTGCATGGGGATCGTCGATTCGCATCTAAAACACATCAGCAGGTTGGGCGGCTCGCAACCTCCGCACCGCGACGGCGCCGGAGATGAGGCACATCACTAGCGTCGCCGCAAAGACGCCCAGCACGCGTTGCCAGGTCATATCGAGCGGCAAAGCCGTGGCGTTACGGGCGATCTCATACAAACCCCACGCCAACAACACGCCGGGCCAGTAGCCGAGCGCGGCGAGCATCACCGCCTCTTTCAGCACGAGCCGCACGAGATAACTGTCAGTAAACCCCATCGCCTTCATCGTGGCGTATTGCGACAGGTGATTCGACACGTCGGTGTAGAGAATCTGGTAGACGATCACGAAGCCGATGCAAAAGCCGACGACGGCGCCGAGCGTGAAGACGAACCCCACCGGCGACGAACGGGCCCAATAGTTGTGCTCGAACGCCAGGAACTCATCGTGGGTCAGCACCACGGCCTCGGCGCCTACTAACTTCTGCAACTCAGGCTGCACCGACTTCGGATCGACGCCCGGCTTCACATGGACAAGGCCTAAGTCGGCGCCGCTCTTGTTGCGGTTCGGGAACATGCGGAAAAAATTGAGATCGCTGGTGAACAGGTTGCCGTCGATGCCGAACGAATTGCCCGCCTGCGCTAAGCCGACGACGCGGACGCGGCGGCGATTCACTTCGACCTCGACGTTCTCGCCCCGATTGAACGCCTCGGCCACCGGACCAAAAATCGGTTTGCTTTTCGAATCGTAAATAACCGCGTCGGTGCGACGAACTTCGGGCCAGCTTTCGGCGAGTCCCGGCAATGTGAGCGGCACGTCGCCCGGCTCGATGCCGTAGACGAAGATCGATTGCTCGCCTCGCGTCCACGGATTGTGCCACGGCATGGTCGCGAGGTAGATCGCGCGGACCGACTCCACGCCTGGCGCCGACGGCATGCGGTAGAGCAACACATGCGGAAACTGCGCCGTGCGGAACATCGCCTGGGTCTGCGGGCTGATCACCACGAGGTCAGCATCGATCTGCCGCGGGACGATAAGCGCGCTTTGGAAGGCAGCCTGCATGAAGCCGAGTTGCATCAGCATGAGCAACACAGCGACGACGACGCCGGCGACCGCGACGATCAGCTTGACGCGGCCGTGGCTCAACTGCAGCCAAGCTAGCGGCGCTCGGGCGGGCACGAGGTTACTCCTGGGAAGAATTTACCACGACGGCACGACGGCACGACGGCACGACGGGCACGACGGGCACGACGGGCACGACGAAATGCAGGAAGAGATGGAACCGCAGATGAACGCAAATAAACGCAAATGATTCATGTTCTATTTGCGTTTATCTGCGTTCATCGGCGGTTCCTTAATCATTCTGCCTTCTTTACTCCTTTCGTCGTGTTCGTCGTGCCGTTGTGGTTCAAGTTATTATTGCGATGGCGAAGTTTGGCTGTCGATCGTCACTTCGACGCGGGCGTTTGATAGGCGTTCGACGGTGCGCGCGTCCTCCGGCTTGAGCCGTACCCGCACTTCCACGACGCGGGCGTCGGTATCTGCGACTGGGTCGTTGGCGAGCACGTCCTTCTTGCCGACCACCATGCCGATCTCGGCGACTTCGCCGACGAGTTCCTCTCCGGCGCCGGTGAAGAGTCGAACCTTTGCCGGTTGACCAAGGCGGACGCGCGGCAAGTCGGCTTCGTAGACTTCAGCGACGGCGTACATCTCGCTGGTGTCGCCGATCTCCAACATGCCGTCGTCACCGATGCGCTCGCCGGGGCGGACGCAGATTTTGAGGATGCGGCCGTCGATCGGCGCGCGGACTTCGGTCATCGCCAGTTCGGCGCGAGCCATGGCGAGCGACGCCTGCGCGGCGGCGATCTGCCGTTCTTGTTGGTTGACGTCGACCACGCGGACCTCGCTGAGGCTTTCGAGCGTCGACTCCGCATGTTTCAAGTCTTCGCGAGCCGAAGCGACCTTCAACTTGGCGTCGTCGAGTTCAGCGGCCGGCGCCGCGTTGCGGCTGACAAGTCGCTCGCTGCGCTTAAGATCGATCAGCGATTCATTGAGGACTGAGTTCGCGCGACTGACCATCGCCTTTTGCGCCGCGAGATCGCCCGGCTTGGCGCCCGCCTTGATCTGTTCGAGCTTCGCCTGTTCCACTTCAACGCGGGCGTCTGCCTCAGCCACCGCCGCCGAGCGCCGTTGATAATTATCAAGCACCGCCAGCACATCCCCCGCATGGACTGAGTCGCCTTCAGCGACCAGTAGCCTTTCGACGCGGGTTTGCTCCATCGTCGATGGCGCCGCGAGCCGAATCACTTCCGACTTCGGTTCGAGATACCCGAGCGAATGGACGTTGAGCATCATGGGGACGGCGGCGACGACAGGCGCAGCCGCCGGTCGGGACCGCCACACGACGACCGACGCGACAGCGATGGCGATGATCGCCGCGGCTACCGCCAAAGGGCGCCAACGGCAGCGGCGACCCGTGCTGGTGCGCTCGGTCGTGGTCGTCAGGTCGTCTGCCGTCGTGGCAGGTTGGCTCCAAACCGCGTTCATCGTCCCGTTACCTCCTCGCTGCAATCAACTGATGGAGTGATAGCTCGTCATTCTGAGCAAAGTCTGGTCATTCTGAGTGAAGCGAAGAATCTTGCGTTTCGTTAGGGCTAGATCCTTCGCTTTGCTCAGGATGACACTTTAACGCTAGCTCTGATCGTTACCCTCGGCGATTTCCTCAGCCGTCCGCGGCCGCGACCGGCGTCGCAACTCGGCCACCACCGCGTGCCATGTCGGGTCTCCCTGGCGGGCCATGCCAAAGAGCTCCCACAGGAACAGTCCGTCGGCCGCGAGCCAGGTGACGATCTGCTCGATGCCTCCCGGTTCTGCCGAGATGCGGTTGCGCATCCGCTCCATGAAGGGTTTGATGACGCTCAGCAACGCGGGATTGGCGGCAAACGCCGCCAACATCGCCAGGATGAATTTGTGGGTGATTTCCGGCGGCAAACCGCGAGACGCCCCGTTGGCTTCGCTCACTTTGTCAGACCCCGAAGCGAAAACCATGTCGATCATCGCGCGGACCCAGCGGCGATCAGCCACCGGGTCGTCAGCAATGCGCGTGACCAGTCCCTGCTCCACCTGGGCGGCGAAGTGCTCCATCATGCGGGTGAGGAGCTCGTCCTTCGAAGCGAAGTGATAGAGGACGCCTCCCTTAGTGACCCCCGCTTCGGCCGCAACCTTATCGAGGGTCGTCGCGAGCAGCCCGTCCCGGCCAGCGACGCGGATCGCGGCTTCGAGGATGGCGTTCGGGGTGGTGGCAGGCGGGCGGGCCATGAAAGGATCAATCGGCGTTAAATACTGTCGAGTACACCTTAACTATACCGTACGGTATGTTTGGGGCAAGAGTTCTTCACGACCGCACCTGATTTTCCATAAGGCATTCCACAGAAATGACTTATGGAAAGTATCCGACCGCGAATCCCGCGAATTGACGCGAATGGAAAGAGATAATGCGGGGAAAATCGTCGTCGATTAGTCGTTCAGAATCCCTCGGAGTGCGACGCAAACGAGAAATGCTTAAGGCTTTAATTCGCGGCGATTCGCGTGATTCGCTGTTAAAAAAACTTCTCTTAGAAATGCGTCGCCGGACGGGCTAAGAATTGGCCCGAGCCGAGTTGGCCGACGAATTTGCTGTCGCGGACCTGGATTTGGCCGCGGACGGTCACCAGCGTCGGGCGGCCTTCGAGTTCCCAACCTTCGAACGCACTGTAGTCGACCGCCATTTGCTGCGTCTTCGCGGAGATTTTGCCGCGATACGCCGGGTCGTAGATCACCAGGTCGGCGTCGCTGCCGACGGCAATCGTTCCCTTGCGGGGGTAGAGGCCGAACAGTTTAGCGGCCTGCGTGCTCGCGGCGTCGACGAACGTTTGCAGATCGATTCGCCCGCGGCAGACGCCGTGGGTGTAGAGGAGATTCACGCGATCCTCGACCGACGGGATGCCGTTGGGAATTCTGGTGAAATCGCCCCGTCCCATCTCTTTTTGACCGTGAAAGTCGAACGGCGCGTGGTCGGTCGCCACGGTGCTGATCAGCCGCGAGCGAAGGGCGTTCCAGAGTACCGGCTGATGGATTGGATCTCGCAGCGGCGGCGACATGACGTACTTGGCGCCTTCGAAGTTCGGCTGCTCGGCGTAGGTCTTGTCGACGACCAGATAGGGAATCACCGTCTCAACCCACGCTTGAACTCCGCGAAGTTGGGCCTCCTGCACCGCCTCCAGCGCTTCGCGGCAGGAGGTGTGGACGCAATAGACGTGGGCGCCAGTCATTTCGGCGAAGGTCATCAGGTGATGGACCCCTTCCGCCTCGACCTGCGGCGGACGCGACGGTTCGTGCCACTCGGGGCCCGTTTTTCCTTCGGCCAACAGCTTGCGTTGCAACTCGCTCACCAGCGTTTCGTTTTCGCAGTGGGCGGTGACGATCAGCCCGAGTTCCTTCGCCAGCTTGAGCGTCTGGAACAATTCGCCGTCGTCGATGCCGAATGCCCCTTTGTAGGCGAGGAAGATCTTCAGCGACGCCACGCCGCGGGCGGCGATTTCGCGAATGGCTGCTTCGGTCGTGTCGTCGAAGCGCGAGATCCCCATGTGGAAGGTAAAGTCGCACGCGCTTTCGGCGCCCTTGCCGAGCCAGAGCTCGAACGCCTCAAGCGGATCATCGCCGCGGGCCGGGCAGCACATTTCGATGAGCGTCGTCGTCCCGCCGACGAGCGCCGCGCGGCTCGCCGTAGCGTAGGTATCCTTGGCGAACGTCCCCATGAAGGGCAAATAAATGTGGACGTGGGGGTCGATGAACCCCGGGAACACGAACTTCCCTGTGGCGTCGATCACCTCCGCTCCGGCGGGCGCCGCGAGCTTCGGGCCAACCGCGGCGATGATTTCCCCCTCGACGAGGACGTCGCCGACAAAGTCATCGCTGGCGGTGACGATGCGGCCGTTTTGGATCAGCAGGCTCATCGGGCGCTCCGGAAACATTGGAAATGCTTAACCACCAAGGCAAGAAGTCACAAAGAAATCACAAAGAAAGAGGTAGGCAAACATCGGAGTGCATCGATCACTGCTTCTTCAACAGTGATTTCTCGGTGCTTCCTTCTTGTCTTCGTGTCTTGGTGGTTCTCTCCAATCGACCAAACAAAAAAAACCGGCGAGGCCCAAGGCCCCGCCGGTTTATAAAGCATTCCGAGAAACTGTAAATAGCCCGGCCATTCTGGTCGGGAATGCACCGACCCAGGGTGGATCGGCTATTTAGCTGAGCGGCACTTCGAAGTGATCGGCGAACATTGCGAACGCTTCATCCGCATCGGTCTCATCTTCCGTTTCGGACTCCGCTTCCACCTTCAGGCCTTGGCGGCGACGCGAACCGAACAGATCGTCGAACGCCCGGTCGCGACGGACCGATTCGAAGTCGAAGTTGTCGACCCGATCAGCGACGTCGTGGAGCAACTCGACCACGAAATCGCGGCCCTCGTCCAATCGCTCGTCGAGCGAATCGGCCCGTTGACGGAGCCGGTCGGCGACGTCGGTCAACTTGCCGGCGACGGCCGCCCAGATCGGACGCGACTCGAAACGACTGCTCGCCTTATCGACGCTAGCCGGGCTGACCGTGTTCAAGCTGAGCGAGGACCCGGTCGAACGCAACTCGGCGGAGAACGATTGAGTCGTCGCAGCCGCGAACGTGCTCACCGTTTGGAATTCAACGGCCAACGACTGCGGCGTTTCGCTGAAGTCCTCTTCGGCGGTCAACGCACCGACCGCGACCACCGTGCCGTACTCAAGCTTCCACTCGTCGAGGTCGTACTTGTCGACGTCGCCGTCGCCGTTGGTGCTGCCGTGCGACTGGGCGGCGCCGATCGTCATGCCGAAGTTCCGCTGCCAGTTGAGGAAATCGGCTCCGTCGACCCGGCCGTCGCCGGTGGAATCGGCGGGAATGCCGACGATCGCCGGGATCGCGGGCGGAGCGACCGGCAACAGGTAGTCTTCGACTTCGCCGATCGCGGCTTCGCCGTAGATGCTGCTGATCGTTTGCTCGCCGTAACGGAAGCGAGCGTAGACGTTCGCCAGGTTCACTCCGGCCGGTACGTCGACGAACAACTGGTTCGCGCCCGCGCTCAACAGGACATTGTTGGTCGCGGCGCCGATGCCGCTGAAGACCAGCCGTTCGTTGAGATCGTCGAAGTCCCCGTCGCCGTTCCAGTCGATCCACCCCTTGAGATAGCCGTTGTTGCGGCTGGCGGTGGCCACTAAGCGGACGGTCGAGCCCGGTACGATCGGATCAAACACAATGCCGTCATCGTCGTCGAAGCCGGCGAGATCGTCGCCGTCGGCGTTAGCGGTCGGATTGCCGTTGAGTTCGCCGTCGACGCGACTACCCAGGAAGTAGACGCCCTTCTTGTGGCGAGCGCCGTTCTGGGCCAGTGTCGTGGCGCCATAGATATTGGGAAGATCGCCGTAATCGAGGATGGCGGTATCCTTTAACCCAAATTCCAACCCAGCCAATGTGCCGCCGCCGGTGAGCGTGACGTTGTAGCGGCCCAAAGTCGGCTTCGTCGTCTGGAACGGGGACGGAGCATTCACGCGAATCACCTTGGCGCCTGGGGCGACGTTGGTAAACGCATAGGCGCCGAATTGGTTGGTGGTCGTCTGCGTGTCGCCGGCGTCGATCGCGTTGTTGCCGTTGGCGTCGATGTAAACGGTGAAGCCTGGGGCTCCAAGTTCGCCGGAATCGCGCACCCCGTCGGCGTCGAGGTCCTGGAACACCGACCCCAGCAAGATGCCGGTCTGGTTCCCGCTGCCCACGACGGTGTCGGCCGAATCGATGAAGAAATTGAGGTCGGCAAACTCCGATCCCGGCTCAACGTACCGGGTGTGCAACTTGGCAGCCGGGTTGGTTACCGTCCACTGCGGCGGCGGCACGACGCCGACCGCCAAGACCCCGGCCGAGGCCAACGGCACGACCAACGTATACTCGCCTTGCGCGTTCGTCGTCACGAAGAGTTCGCCGGAATCGCGAACGCCGTTGCGATTGACGTCGCCGAAAATCGTCACGTTCGGCAACGCGACGTCGACGCCGTTGAAAATCCCGTCTCCGTTCGTGTCGGCGTAGACTGTTCCTTGGAACTCGACCTGCTGCGGCGGCGCATCGCCCGGGTCGAGCAGGAAGTTGATGCCTTTCACATTGGCTACTTCGCCGGCCGTTCCCGCGAAAGGAATCGGCACGCCGTTGGCGTCGACCGGGACGTCGCCGTTCGCGGCATGTTCCCAATTCTGGAAGAAGTCAGAAGTGATGAGCCACTCCGACTGGTATTTCTGCAAAACGCCGGCTCCGGAAATCGAATCGTCCTGCGCGACGCGACCGAGCGGGTCTTCGACCGAGATGATGTAATCGTCCGGCACGAGGTCGAAGTAGTAGTTGCCGTCGGCGCCGGTGACGAACCGATCGACGATAACGCCGTCGCTGGCGCGACGGGCGACGACAGTAATGTTGCTAGCGAAGGCCTCTTGGTTGAGATCTTGGACGCCTTCGACTTCACGCCCTCCGAAGATGCCAACCGATAGCCGAATCGTGCCGTCGGTATCGTTATTGACGATGTCAGACCGATTGTAGTTGAAGAGATCGTCGCGATTCTGGTCGATGCCAATGGCGCCTTGAATGCGTTGGGTCTGGGCATTGATGGGGCTGCCGTGCCAGACCATCTCAACTGCTTCCAAGCCAAAATCCTGGGGAGCGTAGTTCTCGATGTAAAGCCGCCAGCCGCGCTCCGAAATCGGTTCGCCAGTGACTGGATCGAGGACGGTCGCATTCTCTGATCGTTCGCCCCAGCTGCGATTCGTCGTAAACGACCAGACGAGATTGCCGCCGTTGTCGACAGACCCAGCGCCGCCCGGGAAAATAAAGCTCCCGTCAATTGCCGTTTGGTAAGCGCTATCTGTAATTGCATAGAAGTAGTGATTCAGTTCCGACGCCGTCCCTTCAGGCGAGACGAGAAGCATACGCATATGATCCATAGCAGCCCCGGTACCGCCAGAGATCGAAATCTTCACTTCGACGGTCTCGACCGTCATGGCGTTGTTGTCGGGAACGCTGAACTCCAAGAACGAAAGCCCGCGAGTATTTAGGGGCGGATCGTCCTGCGAGAACGGTTCGTCGGCAAAGTATTCCTCCCAATAGCCGATGAATCCACCTTCACCGCCGATGCCGCCCGGCACTAGTTGATTGCCGCTGTCGTCGTTCGATCGCTCCGCTGCCGGAATGTTATAGGGGACGTTTCCTGGCGGCGTATAAAATGTCGTGAAGGTCAACTCAGGCGCGAGCGTTTGCCCTTTGACGTTCCACTGCTCAGCCAGTTTCACCGCCATCTCAGCGTCGATCACCCCGTGACCATAGCCGAGTTGCTCGCCATACGGGCCAAAACCTTGGGCGACGGTATATCCGGCGGCATTGGCAAATCGTTGCGGGCCGTTTTGCTCGAAGTCGATTTCCGGGTTAAACGTCTGCAAAAAGGCGGCGATCGTTGGATCGTAGAAATCAGGATCTTGGAAGATTGGCTGCTGATTGACGATCCAGAGATTCGCCGTCGAATCGCCAGCGCCATTCTGCGGCAGCTCAAACTGAGCATTCTGGCGAGCCGAGCGGACTAGGATTTCCTGCACGTCGCGCCATGAGAGATTCGGGTTGGCTTCGAGCATGAGCGCGATGACGCCGGTAACCATCGGCGCCGCGGCCGAGGTGCCGTTCATTCGCGACATGTAGTCCGTGTTGCTCAAGAAGTCGCGATCAAACTCCTGGCCTGTGATCGAATCGGGCGCCGTGTTGGCGCCCCCCAAGCCGCTCTGTTGCGTCCCGGTGAGGTCCGTCGTCACGATGCCGCTGCCGATACCAGTGTCGTCGGCGATATTGATCGCCGCGAACGAGCCCGTCGGGGCCGCCACCAACACGTTAGCGCCCGCTTCGGCGTAGTTGGTCACGGTGCCATCGACGTTTGAGTAAAGACCGTCGTGATCGACGCCGGTCACGGCGATGGTGTAACGGGAGTTCTGCCAGCCGCTATAGGAAGAACTGTCCCAGCTACCAATGTCCTGCCACCCGTTATTGAACTGAGGTCCCGCGGAATTGCCCGATGAAAAGACATGAATGACGCCGAGACCGTCGCGACCGAAGATGATCGAGTCGCGCAAGGCGAGCATTTCCTGCTGACTCAGTCCCGCGAGAGCACGCGGCGTCCCTGGTCCCCAGCTATTGTTCGTGATGTCAATATCCTGGATGGCATAACGAAACGCTGCCACGAACGGATCTTGGGTCGTCGAAACCGGCGCGGTCGGATCGATGAGGCGAATTGGGACAAGCGTCACCCCCGGCGCCACCCCGGCGCCGCCGATGCCGTTGTTTGCGACCGCCCCAATGATGCCGGCTACTGCCGTACCGTGCCAAACAGGCTCAAACTGGTCCGCTCGCGGGCTGCCGTTGCCGTCCTGACTCAACGCATCTAGGCGCAGCGTCGAACTGATATTCGCCGCGAGATCGGGATGATTGAGCTCGACGCCGCTATCAATCACCGCCACGGTAACGCCGGCGCCCGTATACCCCATGTTCCACACGGGAGCGACATTGACGTCTTGGCCCGCTACGCCGTAGATGGCTTGATAGTCGGGATTGCCAACCTGTTGCCCAGAGTTGACCAGATGCCATTGCTGAGCAACCAGCGGATCGGTCGGGATCGCAAAAAGCTGGGCAGCTGCCGCGGTACTGTTTCCTGCAGTGAGCGATTGCCAGTATAGCTCGCGCTGCAGGATGGCGAGGTACCCTTCCAGCGTGTTGCTCGAATACGACTCCGTCGTCCCCGCCGTGGGCGACGCCACCGGATTCGCCGACATTACCTGCCGAGCCTCCAACGACTCGAAGCCAAGCTGCTTCTTCCGCTTCCGGCTCACTCCGGCTGGACGGCGCTCCTTGGAGGCGCGTGTTCCAAACAAGCTGTTCAAGCGACGAGGCTGAGGGTTCGACACTGCTGCGTCCTCTGTAGTCCGAGACGGCCGTTCAATCGGGAAGTCGCTCGTTCGCGAATCGACGGACGGCGCCGACAAGGCGCGTCGTCCGCTGCAGGAAGTCCTGCCGCCTTTGATTCATGATCGAGGGGAATTGACTCCCGTCGCGCTGGCAATCTCGTCGAAGGGTAAAGTCTGTTCCGAAACGTATTCTTACAAAATCTGGTCTGGCAAATGCGTACTGCGTCCAAGTCCCCGCTGCTGCGCGGCGAGTGCGCGATGACGACGACCTGCGCGGCCCTGGGGGGGGCGCGCCAATCGTTTCACGCAACTCGGCGTTCACGCGTTCGACGTCCGAAGTCGTCCGCATGTTCCCGCTCAAGCCCATATTCCCACTCGGCTCGACGATTAAGTCGCGCGGGGAACTAGAACTGGCGTCCTGTAAGAGGCGGGTCCTCAACAAGGCATGTTGGCAATCGATCCAGCGGTCAGACGTGGTAATCCACTTCTGCACGCCGGTTCAGGTCACCATCGGTCCATCGTAGTTGCGTCTATTTTTTCCGTCAAACTTTCGGCAACTAGAACTCCGCTCCTGGGAGCCAACTCAGGCGATTCGCTCGGCAACCAGCGATCTTGGCGACTTAGTCCTGACCGCCCCTGAGAGGAGACGACGGGCAAAATTGCCGAGAAAATGCGGTGAACCGAAGGAAGGGAGCCTGAGACGCAAGCCTCACTTACCAAGGCCGCCAGGAGCTAGTCGCGTCACGCGAATTTTTTCCGCGGACTTGGACAAGGGCCCAATCCGCGGCAGGCCAATTGGCGTTGGCGACGACCAAGATACCCCGACGGCGCTTACGGGTTTCGGTCCTTTCGCCCGACTTGGACAAATTAGTCCCTGTTCGGGACGATGGGGGAAGAGAAGAAGTGGAGCCAACGCTCTTTCAGCCCTCGGCTCCGCCGGGGGGTCGGTCACCATACCGGTAGGCGTCGTTCTGCGTAGCGCTACCCCGCGGCGGAGAAGCTTTTTCAATTGCCATCGTCCATCGCATTTACCACAGAGGCCACAGAGAAGACGAGAAAGAGCAAATACCCCAAAATCTTCCTCCGTGTTCTCTGTGGGCTCTGTGGTTAAGGCGGTAACCGTGAGGTAACTCAAGCATGCTGGCAGCTGAATAAGCTTCGGAGCCAGGGGCTGGAATCACTTCCTCACTCCGCACTGATTCGGTAGAGATGCGAATCAGTCCGCAATATGAGGTCCTCTCCCGTCACCGCCGGCGACGCCATGTGCATCCCGTCAAGCTGATTCGACGCGAGCTCCTCGTACTCAGCGGCGTCGGCGACCACAGTTGTCCGCCCCTCCTGGCTGCAAAAGTAGATCCGACCGTCGGCCAACAGCGGCGAAGCCGAGTACTTTCCAGGGATTCGTTCCCGCCAAATCATCTCGCCGTTGGTCGTATCGAAGCAGCTCGCCACGCCGCCGTCGCTGATCACATAGATCCTCCCGTCGCTCACCACCGGCGACGACATCGCGGGGATCTGTTGCTTCTGCCGCCAGTCGACGTGCGTGTCGCTCACGTCGCCCGCGCCGTCGGCGCGGACGGCCCAAAGCTGCGGCTTGCCGAAACCGGTGCAGAGGTAGACGCGCTCGCCGTCGAACACAGGCCGGGGCACGTTCGAGAAGCCGCTGCCATGGTCGACGCGCCAAATCTCGTCGCCGGTAGCGGGATCATAGGAGATGAACCACTGGGCGCCGGGGATCACCGCCTGCTGCCGGCCGGCGTAATCGAAGACCAGCGGCGTGCAAAATGACTTCCGCATGTCGGGATTCTCTTCACGGAGCGGCGGGCGATCGACCTGCCAGCGCGGCTCGCCCGTTTTCACGTCGAGGCCCGCGATGAACTGCTTGTCGGCGCCGTCGCAGGTGAGAATCATCACGTCGCCGACCACGACCGGCGAACTTCCCGGCCCGACCATGTGATCGATCTCCAACGTCCGCCGCCACGTCACCTCGCCGCTCTTCACGTCGACGCACGCGGCGCCGAACGTGCCGAAGTGACAGAGGAGCCGCCCGTCAGCGATGACGGGCGTCGGCGAGGCGTAACTGTTGACGTTGTGAATGGGCGGCGGTTCGTCGACCGTGAAGAGCTGGATCGTGCGCAGCAACTCTCCGGTTGCGAGGTCGACCTCCAAGGCGATGAGGTCGATCGAACTGGCGGAATTCAAGTCGGCGAGCTTTGGATCCTTCGCAACCTTCTCCTCCCGGGCCTTACGCTGGGCGTCGCTCGGGGGGATCTCCACGGCGGCGGTGAGCCAAATCTTGCCGTCGGCGATCACAGGGGAAGACCACCCGCGGCCCGGCAGCGCGGTCTTCCACTTGATTCCCTCCGACTCGCTCCACTTGAGCGGCAACGACACGTTGCCGACGTCGCCCTGCCCGCCGGGGCCGCGAAACTGTGGCCAGTCGCCGCCGGACCAAGCGCTATCGGCAATGTTGTCAGCCGCAGGGGCGAAGGTCGCAGCGTGGCCGATGACCAGAGCGAGCAGCGAGATCACGAACTGTTTCATGGCGACCTGCGGGGAGCGAATAGAGATGCGACGACGACCGCCTTGCCGGATAGTCGCTGTTATAGCAGATCGCGGCAGGATCGCGCGCGGGTTCGGACTCGTCGCTTAAGCGACCAGTCCGGCGATACCGTCATTCTGAGCGGAGCGAAGAATCTGGAATCCCGTTTGACCCGCTAGATCCTTCGCTCCGCTCAGGATGACAAACGCTGCGTTTAAGCATCCCAAAAACAAAAGGAGCCGCCCCACCTACGGGACGGCTCCTTTTCAATCACAACGGAAAACTAGCTCGTGCTAGCAAGCTCCGGTCCTAGAACCGAGGCTGCGACGGCTTGAACGGCGGCAAACCCTGCGAGGTCGGCTGCAGCTGCTGGCCGTAAGGTGAACTCACTCCAGCGGTCTGCGGCTGGTGGGGGCGCAGGCCCAATGGCGTCGAGTGCGACGAACTGTGGTTGTTCGACGAGCCGATCGACGGAGTGCTGCTCGGGGTCGACGACCCCCCGCTGGTACGTTCGTTCGGAATCATCTCTTCGCCGATGACTTGTAGCAGCTTCGAGATGCAGAGCTTGTTCATGCTCGTCCGCAAATCGTGGGCTTCGGTCCGCAGCGACTCGTGCATGCTCTTCGGCAGGCGTACGGTGATGACGCGGGTCGGTTCGCTTTCGGTGTCGGCCGACGGGCGCTTCTCGCGCAGCTTCACCAGCAGCTTTTGGATCTTGTCGAACTCTTCGCTTTGCTCGAACGAGGTCAGCTCGTCGAAGGTCGGGAAGGTCTTGCGAGCGGCGCCGTCGACGCCGAGGACTTCGCGAAAGAAGGTGACCCAATCGGGGTTTTGGCGATAGCGGGTTTCTGCGAACTCTAGGACTTCCTGATACTTTTCCGTAGTTTGGGTAAGCACGGCTGACGTCTCCTTCCGAACAGCTTTAGGGATGGGCGAATCGAAGGCCCCGGGGTGA
>JBGSMO010000516.1:0-6912 GCA_041740115.1 Pirellulales bacterium | reverse complement strand
GGCCACGGGATTGCCGGGCGCCGCGCTTTACGGCGGCGGTTTGAGCGCCGGTATCGCGGTCGACGAAGAGTTCTACGGCATCGACCCCGCCGCGCTCGTGCCAGCGATGTGGGGCCAGTCAGCGATGACGCTCACGTTGTCCGCGGCCTGCTTCGCGCTGCTGATTCTGGCGTTCGGCGCCACGCGGATCGACCTCGGGCTGCCGGAGAGTTGGCCGCAGTTCTTCGCCGACGTGCGCCTTGGCGCCACAATGTGGGCGGCGTCGCTCGTGCCGATCTACGCGATCATGATCGTGCTCAATTTCACCCTTGAACCGACCGAAGGCCACCCGCTAGTTGAACGCCTGCTGGAGCATCATTCGCTCGGCATGATGGCGGCTGCGGCGTTCACGGCCATCGTGGCGGCGCCGTTGTACGAAGAAGCGGCGTTCCGGCTGGTGCTGCAGGGATGGCTGGAACGCGTCGAGTATTTCGCCCGCCGACGAACGCCCATTGTTGAGGTCCCAGGCGATGCCGTCAATGACGACGGCGTCGTACGGCGGAGCGAATTCCTCTACGCTCCCGCCCAGACGCAATGGCTGCCCATTGCGGTCAGCGGCACGTTGTTCGGAATCGCCCACTGGGGACATGGCGTCTCGCCTGTGCCGTTGGTGCTGCTAGGCTTCATCTTGGGCTATGCGTACCAGCGGACTCACCGCATCGTGCCGTGCATCACCTGCCATGTGATGTTCAATGGCTTCACGTTCTTGATGCTGGCCCTGCAATTTGCGGCCGAGATGTAGGCGGCAACTCTCCTCGACCGGTTGAAGCGGGCGCCGTAAAATTTGGAGAACGCCTCCGCTGCCCTTCACGATTCCTTAGCGATATTGAACTGTGCAAATCACGCGCAACCCGACTCGCTCCGTCCGCATTGGCTCGATCGCCATCGGCGCCGATCACCCCGTCGCAGTCCAGAGCATGACCGCGACGCATACGCTGAACATTGATGCGACGGTCGAGCAGGTGAACGCCCTGCACGCCGCCGGGGCCGACGTGGTGCGGGTGGCCGTCGACAACACGAAGGACGCCGCGGCGCTCGCCCAGATTCGCCAGCAAACGAAGGCGAACCTGTCGGTCGACTTGCAGGAAAACTACCGGCTAGCGGAACTGGTGGCGCCGCACGTCGATAAGATCCGCTACAACCCGGGGCATCTTTACCATCACGAGCGCGACAAACCGTGGCAGGAAAAAGTCCGCTATCTGGCGCAGGTAGCGGCCGACAACGACTGTGCGATGCGCGTCGGCGTCAACTGCGGCAGCGTCGATCCGGCGGTGAAGGATCGCTACGCCCACGACGATTCGATCTCGCCGATGCTCGACAGCGCGTGGGAGCACTGCCGGGCGCTCGACGAATTGGGGTTCACGCGCTACTGCGTTTCGCTCAAGGATTCCGATCCGCAGAAAGTGATCGAGGTCAACAAGCGCTTCGCCGAAGCGCGGCCCGACGTGCCGCTCCATCTCGGCGTCACCGAAGCGGGCCTGCCGCCCGACGGGATCATCAAGACTCGGATCGCTTTTGAACAACTGCTGAGCCGTGGCATCGGCGACACGATTCGAGTCTCGCTCACCGTGTCGAACCCGCGCAAGCCGGAGGAGATTGAGGCGGGACGTAAGATTCTGTCCGACATCGCCGCGGGCCGCGTACGGTCGGTGGTCGACTTCGGGCTGAGCACTCTGAATATCATCAGCTGCCCGAGCTGTTCGCGCGTCGAGAACGAAGCGTTCATCGTTCTCGCCGAACAAGTGAAAGAGATGACCCGCTACGCCAGCGAACATGCGATCACCATCGCGGTAATGGGCTGCCGCGTGAACGGTCCCGGCGAAACGGACGACGCCGACCTCGGCCTCTGGTGCGGCCCGACGGTGGTGAATCTCAAACGGCGGAGCGAATCGCTGGGGCAGTTTCCGTACGATGCGATCTTGCCGAAGCTGAAGTCAGAACTCGACGCTCTGATCGCAGCCCGCGCGTTGCGCTGAGAATACTAACCACCAAGGCACGAAGGACGCAAAGACGCACCAAGGAAAGACGTGGATTTTCGCGAACGTTGGCTTCGTTGCCTGTTTGTCTATCTTCTCACTCCTTGCATTCCTTCGTGCTTGTTAGTGCCCTTCGTGCCTTGGCGGCTAATCTCTACCCCTTCCCGGGGCGGAACTGCCATTCGGACTTTCACGGCGGGTCGCTAGAATCCGGCGTCCCTCGGTCGGCGCCAGCACTGCCGGCTTTCGCGGTTCTGCGAGCGCATGGATGCGACGAACGATCTTCTTCACCGCTTGGCTCGCGACGGCAACGCTCGCGCTGGGGGCGTGTCGGTCGTTTAATAGCAACCGAGCGATTGATCTGCGACCTGGCGTGGGGCAGAAGGACGCCGCGGCGTACCTGGCACACCCGACCACGGTCGGCCAACTCGTGATTCACGCCGACTTCATCCTGCCGAGCGAGAATCGACTGATCGACGAGATCGTCGCCGAGCGGCAGATCATCTATGACAAACTGAGACTGAAGCCAAGCGAACGGCAAATTCACGTCCACCTGTTCGCGGATGAAGGCGACTACAAACGCCACGTCTCGCGGCGTTTCCCCGGCTTCCCCGAACGGCGGGCGATCTTCGTTGAGACCGATCGCGAGCTTGCCGTCTATGCGAGTTGGGGCGGTGCGATCGCCGAAGATCTGCGCCATGAAGTGGCTCACGGCTATCTACATGCGAGCGTGCCGAACCTGCCGCTCTGGCTCGACGAAGGTCTCGCCGAATACTTTGAAGTCGGCCGCGGGCGCGACGGCGTGCATCGGCTCCACGTCGATTACCTACGCGGACAGCTCGCCGTCGGCGGTTGGCGGCCGAACTTGCCCCGGCTCGAGCAACTCACCGAAGCGGGCGACCTGACGCAGCTCGACTATGCCGAGTCATGGCTCTGGGTGCATTTTCTCCTCCACTCGGAAGCGGGTCGCGAAACGTTGCTGACCGGCTATCTCGCCTCGCTGCAACCTGGCGTCCCGGCCGGTTCGCTGGCCGACTGGATCAAGGCGAGCGTTGAGAACCCGCACGAGGCGGTGATTGCGCATCTACGATCGCTGTCGAAGTGAGTCATCAATTCAGCGACGACAATCGAAATCCACCTGAACGGCTCAGGACAATAGCCGGACCGCCACGCGGTCCGGGGAGCGGCGGTGACGGCGTCGCCCATCTCCGGCTCGGCCCGGAGGGCGTGGCCCTCCGGCTATTATGTGACTTGCTAGCGTTCAGAACGCATTTGGCTGTGCGAGGCTGTTGATCGTGCCGACGTACGATGAGAAGACGCGGAAGATCAGCATGATGATCAGCACCGCGACCATCGCCCAAATGCAGTAGCCGACAATCTGTGCGATCACGCTAACCGCGGTCGCCGCGCGGCGTTGATACTCGACCGATTGCCGTTGCATCGTCTCCGAAAGCATGCCGGTCTGCTCGCCGACGGCGATCGCGTCGAGCAAGTCGACGGGGAATGCGCCGGTCTCGGCGAGCGAGGAGGTGAGCGACATGCCGCGCTGAATGTTGCTCGCTACGTGCGGTCCAAGCTGGCGGTAGTAATCGTTGCCAGTGGCGTCGAGCGCCAGCGGCAACGCTTTGCGGAGATCCATCGACGTGTCGAGAATCAGCTGCAGCGCCCAGGTGAAGCGGGCCAACGCCAACGTTTGCACCGCGCCGCCGATGGCCGGCAGGCGAAGCAGATTGCGCTGCAACTGACGCGTCCAGAGCGTCCCGCGGCGACTCGCTTCAACAATCAACACGATCGCGATCGCCGCGAAGGTGATGACCGCGATATAGAGCGCAAGCCCCTTCGAACCTGTCAGCCCCAGCCCGAACATGTCGAGCGGGTTGCCCTCCATGTCTTTCAGGTCCAAGGCGCTGGAAATCCAGATGACGAAGCCGATGACGAAGAGGGCAATGACCAATTGAATCATCGGCCACGCCAGCGCGGTGAGAAACATCCGCTGCGTCGCGAGGGCGTGTTCGTAGTGCTCGGCTAGCCGCTTGTAAGCATGATCGAGCCGGCCGCTGCTATCGCCGATCGCGACGATCTGCTTGAACATGCGGGGCAGATAGTCGCCGACGTTCGCCAGGGCGTCGGTGATTGACTGACCGCGCGACAGCTGGTCGCTCACTTGCGAGAGCTCAAGCCGCAGACGGCCGCTCGTGCGATCGGCCTCGTCGCGCCAAATCTTGCGGTCTTCAATCCCTGCGCTCGTCGCAAAGGCCAATCGCCGACAAAGGCTGGCGAGAGGTTTCAGGCGGATGCGGGGGGAGAAGAACATGCTTTACTTCGAGGTGGAGGCATTATCGGGGTCGGGGGCCTTTTACCGCTGGCGATTCCCAATGCCAAGCAACGTCTCCAGCGGCAAAATGCCCCCGACCCCTTCAAACTAAACTCCGATGTCTTCGTTCCAGAGTTCCGGTTTCGCGGCGATGAAGTCGCGCATCAATTGGATGCACGTTTGGTCGTCGACGATCTCCAGCTTCACGCCGCGCGAACGGATGTACTCTTCGGGCCCTTGGAAGGTGCGGTTCTCGCCGATCACCACGCGCGGGATGCCGTAGAGCAGCGCCGTGCCGCTGCACATGTCGCAGGGAGATAATGTTGAGTATAACACGGCGCGCTGATAGTCACGCGCGGTGAGGCGGCCAGCGTTCTCCAGGCAATCCATCTCGGCATGTAGAATCGCGCTCCCCTTTTGGACGCGGCGATTGTGCCCGCGGCCGACGATTTTGCCGTCGATCACCAGGACGGAGCCGATAGGAATGCCTCCCTCGGCAAGGCCTTGCTTCGCTTCGTCAATCGCAGCTTGGAGGAACTGGTCCATGGGCAATGCTTTGCTTGAGTTTTGTTAAAGGCAAATACGATTTACCACGAAACACGCGAAGGACACTAAAGGATGATTACAGAGGCTCGCTTAATTGTTTGAAAATAATTAAGTCCTAGGAGACTACGGATTATGAACTCGCTAGAAGTCGCCGCCTGTCTTTTTTTGTGCGCTTCGTGTGTTTCGTGGTAAAAAAACGCTCTTTAAGCCAATAGTGGCGTGAATTCGAACTTACCGCCGTCGAAGAGGCCTTGGTCGCTCAGTTTCAGCGCGGGGATGACCAGCAAGGCCATGAAGGAAAGCGTCATGTAGGGAGCGCGGAGCGTCGAGCCCCAGCGTTTCACGGCGGCGTCGAGTTCCTGGTAGGCGTGGCCGACTTCGGCGCAAGTACCCGTCGCCATCAGGCCGGCGACCGGCAGCGGCAACACCCAGTGGTCGCCTTGAATGTGGTTTACGGCCGCCAGGCCGCCGCCGGCGTCCATGACGGCGTTGATGGCGGAGGCGATGTCGTCGTCGCTCACGCCGACGGCGATCACGTTGTGCGAATCGTGGGCGACGCTCGAAGCCATCGCGCCGCTGCTGAGGCCGAAGTTCTTGATGAACGCGACTGCCGGCGGCGCCTTGCTGTAACGGTTCACCACGACGAGCTTGAGGATGTCGCGCGTCGGATCGCTGACGACGACCCCTTCCTCGGCTCGCGGCTCCAGGGAGAGTTGGTTGGTGATCAGCTGGCCGTCGAGGGCCTCGATCACCTGCAACTTGGCGCCGGGGATCGCTTTGACGGCGAACTGCTCGGGCTGCACATGGGTGGCGACGAATTGATTGACGACTTTCGGCTCGACCCGCGGAATGAGCGTCTCGCCGTTCTCGGCAACGAGCTGGCCGTCGATCCAGGTCCGGCGGACGTGGAACTCAGTGAGCGAATCGACTTCGATGAAGTCAGCCGGATCGCCGACGCGGAGTTGGCCGACGTTCAGACCGTAGTGGACGACCGGGTTGACGCAGGCCGCTTGCAACGCATCGAAAACGTTGATCCCCTTGGCGACCGCGCGCCGCACGAGGGCGTTGATATGGCTCACTAGCAGTTCGTCGGGATGCTTGTCGTCGCTGCAGAGCATCGACATCGCCGGATGTTCGCCGATGAGCGTGTAAAGGGCGTCGAAGTTGCGAGCGGCCGAGCCTTCGCGGATCGAAATCTTACAGCCGGCGGCGATCTTGTCGAGGGCCTCTTCCTTAGTGAAGCACTCGTGGTCGGTTGTGATGCCGGCGGCGATGTACTTGGCGGCGTCGGCGCCGCGAAGGCCGGGGGCGTGGCCGTCGACCGGCTTGTGGCGAACATGCGCGGCTTTGACCTTCGCCAGGCAATCGGCGTCCCCGAAGAGGATCCCCGGGAAGTTCATCATTTCGCTGAGATAGACGATACGCGGGTCATCGAGCAACTCTTCGACCTCAGCGACGCTAATCGTGGCGCCAGACGTTTCGAAGGTGGTCGCCGGGACGCACGACGGGGCGCCGAAGTAAAACTTGAACGGCACATGCGAGGCGTTCTCCAGCATGTAATGGACGCCGGCGACGCCGAGGACGTTGCCGATTTCGTGCGGGTCGCTCACCGTGGCGACAGTGCCGTGAACGACCGCGGCGCGGGCGAACTCGCTCGGCACGAGCATCGAGCTTTCGACGTGGACGTGGGCGTCGACGAATCCAGGAAGCAAAAACGTCGTCGCTGGCTGCTTCGTCGGCGTGATCGCGTCGATGCGGCCGTCGACGACGGTGACCTCCGCCGGCGTCGCGGTGCGGCCGGGGATGTCGACGACTTGGCCAACGACGGTATGCGACCCGGAGCTCATGCGGCGGCTTTCTTCAATTCTTGTGAGTCGTCCATGGATAAAGCCACCGGCTTTGCCGGTGGACGAAGCGTGCGATGGCTTCATGTCCATCGGCGGTTCGTCCACTGGCCGAGCCAGTGGCTTTTATGTCAATCGAACCGGCGCGAGGGCTAGTTCAAGTCTTTGTCCAACTAGGAACTGCTACGTCCGC
>JBGSMO010000498.1:0-8918 GCA_041740115.1 Pirellulales bacterium | reverse complement strand
GGTTCAACGGGCTGCAGGAACTGCTGCAGCGGTTTCGGCAGGCGGAGTTTGATTCGCAGCGGTCGATGTTTCCGTTGCAACTTGATGCTCAGGATTTGGTCGAACAATACATTGCGGGACGGCTGTCGGCGCAGGACGCGTGGGCGGCGCTGCAGCAGAGTCAGCGGTTCGCGCCGACGTGGCAGGAGCAGCAGCGGCCGCAATTTGGCGAGTTTCCGGTGGGCGACGTGTCGATGGTTCTCTTGAAGGTGCTGGCCGAGGTTGCCGGGGCGGCGATGGAGCATAGCGCCGGGCGCGGGATGGAACGTCGCGCCCCGATGCGGCGGCAGACGCGGCAGGCGATGGGGCGGCCGCAGTTTCCGAATCGTGGCTTTACGAACGGCAAAGGGTTTTAGGGGAATGACGAAATCCGAATGACGAATGACGAATGAAGGACGCAGGCGATCGCCATTCGTCATTCGGGCTTCGTCATTGGTCATTTGCCTTCTTGGCCTCCGCGATCGCCCCCCATGCGGCGGCGAACTCTTCGTTGCACTTCGGGCAGCGGACTTTTTCGCCGAGGAACTTTTGCGGCACGTCCTTATCGTGCTCGCACTTCGGGCACTCGATGCGGAACCGCAGGTTTTCGTCGGCCAGTGGCGCCAGCGCTTCCGGCGGGGCGTCTTCGAACTCGACGTCTTCGGGCTGGAGAGTCGAGAGCTGTTCGATCGACAACGCCGAGATCTCGGCGATCCGGTTCGCCTGGCGGCGGATCGCGTGCTCGAACAGGTTACGCGAGGTGCGGCCGTTGCCGAAGTGGCGGTCGCGGTTGGCGTGGAGGTAGCTTAGGCCGACGATCGTCTTGGCCCGCGTCGCCGAGCAGACGCGGTACTGGCTCTTGTCGCACATCATGCCGAAGATGCTCGAAAGCTCCAGTGGCGTATAGTCGACGAACTCCAGTTGTCGGCTGAACCGCGACGACAGGCCGGGGTTCGAGCGGAGGAGCGCGTCCATCTCGTCGGGGTAGCCGGCGAGGATGACGACGAGCCGTTCGCGGTCGTCTTCCATTCGTTTGAGCAGCGTTTGGACCGCTTCGTGGCCGTAGGGGTCTTCGCTGTCGCGGGCGATGAGGGTGTAGGCCTCGTCGATGAACAGGACGCCGTCGAGGGCTTCGTCGATTTTCTTGTGGGTCTTGGGGCCGGTCTGGCCAGCGTATTCAGCGACGAGACCGCTGCGGTCGGTTTCGATGAGGTGGCCCTTTTTGAGGATGCCCATCGAGCCGAAGATGGCGCCGACGATGCGGGCGACGGTCGTCTTGCCGGTGCCGGGGTTGCCGTTGAAGACCATGTGGAGGCTGAGGTCGGTGGTCGGCAGGCCGGCTTCGGTGCGCTTCGCTTGGACTTTGAGGAAGTTGGCGAGCGTGCGGACTTCTTCCTTGATTTCGTCGAGGCCGATGAGGCGGTCGAGCTCGGCCATCGTTTCGGCGAGGCGCTCGGCGGGGGTTTTTTCGGGGACGGTTGGGGGCGTGTTGGCGGCGGGCGACTCGGTGCTATTGGCCAGGGTCGGTTTTTTGTGCGAGCCGGGCGCGCTCCGCTCGCGCGTCGCGGCTAATTTTGGTTCGGTGGGCGGGATCGATGCGTTGCGCTCTCGCGGCGCGGTTAATGGGGGGAGTTCCGAGCGGGCGTCGAAGATTTTTTCGATCGCTTGGGGGCCGGCCTGGTCGGCGGCGGCGTGTTCGCTTGGTTCGTCGATCGGAATCGGACGGAGGTGACGGCTCAGCTCCTCTTGGATCGACTTAATCTGGGCGGCTTCGACCTCTTGGATCGGCCCGTCGGCGCGGGCGACGAGGTTCGCGAGGCGGACGACGAGGGCTTCGAGCTCGCCGACGCGATTACGCAGGACCGGGATCTGGTCGAAGGGGCGGACGAGGGCGTACCACTTCAAGTCAGTCGCCTTTTGCGACATCTCGACAAGCGCGTCGCGGAGCGCGTCTCCTTCAAGCCACTTGTCCCACAGGTGGAAGACCAATACCTCGGCCAGGAACTTTTCGTTCTTGCTCCAACGGCGATCGCACTGGCAGACGCTGACAAAAACTTTCACCAGCAGGGCGCCGTGGAGGTCGTCCATCAGCTGGACGAACGGCCCCGACGTGGCTTCGAGCTGCTGCGGATTGTCGCGGGCCGCCAATTCGCCGCTGGAAACATAGAGATCGCGACACTTGCCGAGCAACTGGCGGAACTGCGACGGGAGGTCTGGGAAGTCGAAGGTGGACATGGGTTGGATTATAAGGCGGTCAGTTGTCAGTTGTCAGTTGTCAGTTGTCAGTTGTCAGTTGTCAGTTGCTGGTTGCTGGATGCTGGTGACTGGTGACTGGTGACGTCCTTGTGTCGCGTTGTCGCCTGTGTCGCCTTATTCGTTTTTGGCGACACTAGGCTTTGTCCCAAAACATGAGGGAAATTCGCTCTCCTCGGAGGCGACGACGGAAATTCCGAGAGAATTGACGCCTCCGAGGAGAGCGAGCTTCTTGAATCCCTGACTTTTGAGACAAAGCCTAGTCTTAAGTTGGCGTTAACGTTGAGGTTGCGATAGGCGTCATGGCGACGATTTGTCGCGTCAATTGTTTTACTCATTGGCTAGTTGTAGCTGACGGATGGCTGAGGGGACGAGCCTTGGAGGAGTGTGATGGCCTTCGCGGGGCCGACGGCGGCATGGTTGAGTCTCTTTGTGAGTGGGCTAGGCAGCTGCGGATTGGTGCGCGCGAGGGCGTTCAGGCTCTGCGGCCTTCAAATCCCACTTTCCGCCCACTCTTCACTGCCCACTGCCCACTCGATGTATCCATCCGTTCACCATAGCGGGCTGGGTGGCCAATTTCTGCGCTATTCTGGCGAGGTTTTTTCGTTGCCGATCGGGAGGGCGTACGGGTCGATGTTTGAAATGCGCAGCCGACCGATGGTTTTGAGTAGAAGCTGCGCATGGCGTGCCTAGGGAAGGGGCAACGATTCTCCCATTCAGCAAGACGTCGCACATTCTTAGCATTGTTTATCCCTTATCTATCAACAGGTTACGATTCGCTGGACACTTGAATGCAGCGACATGGCACGGTCGTTGCTATCACCCCCCCGTGTCGAAATAGGCCGGCAGGGATAGTGCCGGTAGAGACCTCGAAAAGCGTCCAGGCGGACTCTCGAAGGGGACCTTGCGTTATTGGGGAGCGACGCGCATTAGCTCGTCGGGAAAGCTTTCCAAGTCGCCTTGTTCTGCGTTGCGCGCACTTCGCCGCGCCGGGATAGCCGTTGGGCTCTCCGCCGAGGGTTCGGCTCCGTTTATCTCCAGCGCAGTCGCTGGAACGAGCATCCTTTCCTCTGTTCTGCGGGAGTGTCGCAATGGGTTGTACGAACCACTGGTCCCCGGCGGTGCGCGGGCCATGGTGGGGGCTGTTGTCCCTGCTGCTGGTCTTTTCTTTGACGGCGTCGACGGCGCCGTCTGCCTGGGCTCAAGAAGCCGAGACGGAAACGGTCGAGGAGGCGGTGGTCGAAGAGACCGATGCCGCGGAAGAGCCGGCCGCCGAGGAACCGGCGGCCGATGCGACGGCTGCCGAAGAGGAAGAGACGCGCACCGAAGAGGTGGCGGAAGAGACTCCCGACGCGGCGGCGACGCCTGCACCGGCGAGTCCTGAGCAAGAGTATCAGTACACGATCAACACGCTGTTCATGTTCTTGTGCGGCGTGCTGGTCATTTTCATGCAGGCCGGCTTCGCGCTGGTTGAGGTCGGTCTCAATCAAGCGAAGAACGCGGTGAACATCTCGTTCAAGAACCTGATGGACTTCTCGCTTGGCGCCATCCTGTACCTGTTCATCGGGTATGGATTAATGTATCCCGGTGCCGATTACGCGGGCAAGTGGTTCGGTTACGCCGGTCCCGGCATCATGGGGATGGGCGACGCCGCTTCAATTGGCGACCAGGTCAATGCGAATCCCGATGCGGGCGGTTTGAAGTGGAGCCCGAACGCGGACTTCATCTTCCAGGTGGCGTTCGCCGCGACCGCGGCGACGATCGTCTCGGGCGCCGTCGCCGGTCGGTTGAAGTTTATCGCGTACCTCGTTTACAGTTGCTACATTTCGGCGATCGTCTACCCGATCAGCGGGATGTGGAAGTGGGGCGGCGGCATCGCCGCGGCGGAAGGGTTTGCTGACTTCGCCGGTTCGATCGTGGTTCACGCGGTGGGCGGGTTTGCCGGCCTTGCTGGCGCGATTCTGCTTGGCCCGCGGATTGGTCGTTACGTCAACGGCAAGGCGATGCCGATGCCGGGCCACAACCTGACGTTCGTCACGCTCGGCGTGTTCATCCTGCTCATCGGTTGGTTCGGCTTCAATCCCGGCAGCCAGTTGACGTACGCGAGCACGGTCGACGCGAACATCACCACGTACATCGGCGTGACGACTGTGCTGTCGGCTTGTGCCGGCGCGATCGTCTCGATGATCATCTCGTGGGTGATGTGGAAGAAGCCTGACCTGACGATGGCGCTCAACGGCATGTTGGCCGGCCTCGTTGGCATCACGGCCAACTGCAATCAAGTGACGCTGACGAGCTCGTTGATCATCGGCGCTATCGCCGGTTTGCTGGTGGTGGCAGCGATTGTCATGCTAGATAAGTTGAAGATCGACGATCCGGTCGGCGCCTTCCCGGTTCACGGAGTCTGCGGCGTGTGGGGCGGCATTGCGACCGGCATCTTCGGCACGGCGTTGCCGGTGATCGAGGAAGTGACGCTGACTCGCGGCGAGTACATCATGCTGCAAACCAAGTGGAGTCTGCTCATTTCGCTTTGGGCATTCGTCAACATGTTCATTCTCTTCGGGATCCTGAAGATGGTGGGCTTGTTGCGAGTGACGCCGAAGGAAGAGCAGGAAGGTCTCGATATCGGCGAGCATGGCCTCCATGCTTACGACTACGTGACGACGGCTCACTAAGCGCCAATTCATCCGACGGCAGGCCGTTTGATTCAAACGGCCTGCCGCCCGGCTTGGCGATCCTCAAAACAATTCAAACCAGCGGATGATCCATGAAAAAAATCGAAGCGATCGTTCGTCACCACAAGGTCGACGAAGTGAAAGAAGCCCTGGTGGCCGTCGGGCTGCAGGGAATGACCGTCACGGAAGTGCGCGGCTTCGGCCGGCAGCGCGGTCATACCGAAACCTATCGCGGCACCGAGTACACCGTCGACTTCGTGCCGAAGGTGAAGATTGAAATCGCCGTGAACGACGACATCGCCGACAAGGCGTTATCGGCGATCGTCGGCGCTGCCAAGACGGGTCAGGTCGGCGACGGCAAGATCTTCGTCACAGAGCTTGCCGAGGTGGTCCGCGTGCGGACGGGCGAGAGCGGACCGACGGCGATTTAGCTTAAGGGCAGCGATCTTTAGCGGCACTGGGGCGGAGAGCGTTCGTGATTTGAAATCGCGGACGCTCTCCTTCCCTCGATTTGTATGCGTTAGGCGGAGGTTGCCCGCGACTAATCGTCGGGCGAATGCGTTTCTCCTCAGTCGAGGAACGGATTGCAGGCATTAGGCGGATTCTCATCAAGTCGGAGGCGCTTTCGACAGCCGCGCTGGCGGCGAGTTCGATTCTCTGCGCCCCCACTATGACGCGGCGATTAAGTGCGCTATCATGCCGGCGTTTCCGGCTGCGTCTCATCGGGAATCTGCCGTCTCCGCTTGAGTTGACGTCATGATCTAGTCAATTCGCATTTCCATTCGACCAAGGCGGTCAAGTTTTATGGGGAGAAATTAGCATGAATGGCGTTGTCGATAGTTGGGCCGGTTGGCGCCCGTTTTGGCTGCTGGCGATGGCGGCGGTCGTCGTCTTTGCCGTCGCCCCGCAGCCGGCTTGGGCTCAAGAAGCTGAGGTGGTTCAAGAGGAGACAGCGGTCGTCGAAGAGGAGGCTCCGGAGACGGCCGCCCAAGACCCCGCCGCCGATGAAGCGGCGGCCGAGGAAGCCGCGGCGACAGCTGCGGAAGCCGAAGAACCGTTGACGCTGGAGGGAGTCGCAGGGAAAGCCGACGTCGCGGCGCTCGCCGGACACATTTCTTGGATGCTGACGAGCTGCGTGTTGGTGCTGTTTATGACGGCGCCTGGCTTGGCAATGTTCTACGGCGGTTTGGTCCGCAAGAAGAACGTGCTGGGCGTCATGATGCAGTGCGTCTTCTTGATGGGTTTGATGACGATTCTGTGGGCGATCTACGGTTACAGCCTATCATTCGGCGGCAGCGGCGCCTACGTCGGCAATGACGAATACCTGTTTATGCGGAACGTGCAGCGGACATGGAACGAAACGACAAACGCTGCCGACACCCCGATGACGGGCTTGATTCCGACGCTCGTTCACATGTTGTTTCAAGGAATGTTCTTCATCATCACGCCCGCGCTGATCTGCGGCGCCTTCGCCGAACGGATGAAGTTCAGCTCGATGGTGGTTTTCTCGATTCTGTGGGGAACGTTCATCTACTGCCCGTTGTGCCACTGGGTGTGGGATGGCGGCATCTTGGCGTTCAATTCGGATCATGCGATTAAGGGCGGAGCCCTCGACTTTGCCGGCGGCACGGTGGTGCATATCAGCTCGGGCGTCTCGGCCTTGGTCTGCGCCTTGGTAATCGGCAAGCGTAAGGGCTTCGGCCACGACGATATGCGTCCGCACAACCTGACATACACGGTGCTGGGCGCGGCGATGTTGTGGTGCGGTTGGTTCGGTTTCAACGCCGGCAGCGAACTGGCGAGCGATGAGCTGGCCGCCAGCGCCTTCGCGACGACCCACTTTTCGGCTGCCGCTGGCTTGCTGGCGTGGGTGGCGTACGAATGGCTGACGCATGGCAAGCCGACGGTGCTGGGCGCCGCTTCGGGTTGCGTGGCGGGCCTGGTGTGCATTACGCCTGGCGCCGGGTTCGTCAACGTCATGCCGGCGATCATCATCGGCTTGGCGGGCGGCTTGGTTTGTGCGATCGCGTGCAGCAAGCTCAAGGGAGCGATGGGATACGACGATTCGCTGGACGCCTTCGGCGTGCATGGCGTCGGCGGAACTCTGGGCGCCATCTTGACGGGTATCTTTGCAACCCGTGCGGCGTGGGACATCGACGGCGGCGAGAAGCTCGGTCTGCTTGAAGGGGGAAGCGTGCTGACGGGACAAGTGGTTGCCGTGGGCATCACTTGGATCTTCAGCATCGTGGGAACCTTCATCATTCTGAAGGTGATCGACGTCGTGATGGGCCTGCGCGTCTCGGAGCAGGGCGAAATGATCGGTCTGGATCAGAGCCAGCACGGCGAAGAAGGTTACATCTTCTCCTAGGAGTTACGAGTTGCGAGGCGCGAGTTTCGAGTTGGAGGAAAGGCGTCAGCGTCGTTCCCCTCTCGAAACTCGCAACTCGAACTTCGCCACTTTCCCACCAACTACATGATCTCCCAATAGGGACATTCCATTATGAAAAAAATCGAAGCCATTGTTCGTCACCACAAGGTTGACGAGGTGAAAGAGGCCCTGATTGCCGTCGGGCTGCAGGGGATGACGGTGACCGAAGTGCGCGGCTTTGGCCGGCAGCGCGGGCATACCGAAACGTACCGCGGGACGGAGTACCGAGTCGACTTCGTGCCGAAGGTGAAGATCGAAATCGTGGTGGGCGACGAGTTGGTCGACAAGACGTTGTCGGCGATCGTCGGGGCGGCCAAGACGGGCCAGGTCGGCGACGGGAAGATCTTTGTCACTAATCTGGCTGAAGTCGTTCGCGTGCGTACCGGCGAGACGGGGCCGGCGGCGATCTAGCCATGTTAAGATTCAGTTTTAGCGAGGGTTGCGTTCGCGATTCCAAACTGCGGGCGTCATCCCTCTTTTTGTTGGCGTCGCGTTGAATGATAAACCGCCAAGGACGCCAAGGAAATGCGGGGAGGAATTGAACCACGACGGCATGGCGGACACGACGGAAATCCTCATCAATTGGGGAACCGCGAATCACGCGAATTGACGCGAATGAAGAAAGCGGTTGTTGATTTCTATTCGCGTGATTCGCAGTTAAATCCCCGCATTCCCGCGGCATTCTTGGCCGTGTGGTTTTCGCCATGGTAGGGAACTTGGCGCGGCAGCGATGTCGAGCCCGAATTGGGCGAGACGGGTATAATTTCCCGTGACGCTTGGCGGCGGCGTTTAGCCCAGAGGCTCGCCCGTTCCCAGCGTTTTGCCCTACGCGATATTGCACCTTGGAATAGATACCCATGAAGAAGATTGAAGCGATTGTCCGTCATCACAAGCTGGATGACGTGAAGCAGGCCCTCGTGGGCGTCGGGTTGACGGGCATGACCGTCACCGAAGTGCGCGGCTTCGGCCGGCAGCGCGGGCATACCGAAACCTACCGCGGGACGGAGTACCGGGTCGACTTTGTGCCGAAGGTGAAGATCGAACTCGCCGTGGCGGCGGAGTTGGCGCCGAAGGCGGTGTCGGCGATTGTGGCGGCCGCGAAGACGGGGCAAGTTGGCGATGGGAAGATCTTCGTGACCGATCTGGCCGAGGTGGTGCGCGTGCGGACGGGGGAGACGGGGTCGGCGGCGTTGTAGGGCGGCGTCATATTCCGGCGCGTTCACCGTCATCCTGAGCGGAGCGAAGGATCTAGCGCCCTGAGCGCGCTGCTCGATTCTTCGCTCCGCTCAGAATGACGTAATGCTACGCAATTCCCTTGCGCACGGCCCAGACGGCGGCTTGGGTGCGGTCTGCGACGCCGAGCTTGCGCAGGATGTGCTGGACGTGTTCCTTGACCGTCTCGTAGCTGATATCGAGGGCCTGGGCGATTTCTTTGTTGCTGAGGCCGAGGGCGAGTTGGCGGAGGACCTCGCCTTCGCGACGGGTGAGCGGGGCGTCGAAGTCGATCGTGGCGCGCGGCGTCGAGAGGGCGCCGGCGACGCGGC
>JBGSMO010000483.1:0-9244 GCA_041740115.1 Pirellulales bacterium | reverse complement strand
CAGGGCGGTGCGGGCTCCCAAGCGCGCGGCCGCGAGGGCCGCTTCGGTCCCGGCATGGCCGGCGCCGATCACCAGGACGTCGAATTCGTACTCACTTTTTGCCATTCCTCCAAATTAGCCCAGCAGCGACGGCAATCCTAGCGGCCGGCTAGGCAGCCTAGGCGAACCGCAAATCTCTTCGGAGTTAACCGCCCAGGACGCCAAGAGCGCCAAGGAAAGGCAAGAGGGTGGAACCGCCGATGAACGCGAATGAACGCAGATGGGAGGAATTGAATTGTTTTATCTGCGTCTATCCGCGTTCATCGGCGGTTCCAATTTCTTCCCTTGGCGGTTAGTTCTTAAACCTCACATTTGTCGGGCCCATGCCAGCAAAACTCGGCCAAGAATGGCCCCTATGTAACGAATTCCGCCTGGTTGACGCTTCATTCATCGAACCGTTGTCAGGCCGATGCCGTACCCCACGTTGGGTTATTGCGCCCGGACGGCTAGAATCCGTCCATTGCCTCCGGCGAGCAGGCCGCTCGCCCAGGACTGAGGGAATCACGACATGCTCCGTTTCATGGGTCTAATGCTGCTTGCTGGCGTCATGCTGGCCTTCGTCGCAATCGCGGCGCCACGCGTGCGAGCTGAACAGGGAGGCGGACTCTTCTCGACCGGCGTGCCGACGCTGGGAGGACGGTTCGTCTGGTCGGATGAAGTCGTTGATCACGGCTGGCGGATCCAAAAGCATGCCGTCATCGGCCACTACCGGCTGCTCGACGCGAGCGACCGTCGGCAAGCGTTCGGTTCGTTCAACACCTGCCTCGCGAAGCTCAACGAAGTGAAGAAGGCGGAGAACTTTCCGCCGAATCCGAAGGACGTGGTGATCATTCTCCACGGTCTCGGCGCCGGCCGGCAGTTCATGGAAGGGCTTTCCGAATACCTTGAAGATAACGGCAACCTCGCGACGATCACCGTCGGCTACCCGTCGACGCTGGAAGACATCGACGCCTACGCCGCGTCGCTCGACAGCGTGATTCGTCACCTCGACGGCGTCGAGCGCGTGAGCTTCGTCGCCCACAGCATGGGGAACGTTGTCATTCGTCGTTATCTGAACAATCTAACGCGGCTCGATCCTGCGATGCGGCCGCCGATTGAGTTCAAGCGGATGGTGATGATCTCGCCGCCGAATCATGGGGCGGAGCTCGCCGATCAATGGGCCGACAACAAGCTGGTCGAAGCCGTGGCTGGCAAGCCGCTGGAGCAGCTCGCGCCGTCAAAGGGTTGGCCGGAGTTGGAAAAGCAACTATCGACGCCGAACTTCGAGTTCGGCATCATCGTCGGCGGCCGCGGCGACGCTGAGGGTTATCTCGACGCCATCCCCGGGGACGATGACGGCTTGTTGAGCGTCGACACATCGAAGCTCGCCGGCGCTGCGGACTTCATCCAGACGAAGGGGATTCACCAGTTGATGCCGCAGTACAAAGAAGTGCGGGCGGCAACGCTGAACTTTCTGTTGAATGGGTACTTCGTGTCGCCGACGTCAAAACATCCGGTCGTGGCGGCAGCCGTAAAATAACGCGACTCGCAGAATTGAAAGCTGCGAGTCGCGGCGGATTGAATCCAACTTGACGTTAAGCGGCGTTTCAGCCTTCGGATTCGCTCACCATTCACTTCTCTGATCCCCCTCCCCTTGATGGGGAGGGTTAGGGAGAGGTGATCGTAGCGTGTACCAAACTTTATCCCCCCTCCCCAGCCCTCCCCACCAGGGGGAGGGAGCCAGAGGATTCAAGGATCGATGTTCCGAGGGCCGCGATTGCGATTGGCAATCTACGCAGCCGGCTTCAGTTCGACTGGAGCCTTCGCTTTGGCCTGCTCCGCCTTCACGCACTCCGCACAGGCAGGGAACGCGACGCAGCAGAGGGCGTTCATGAACCGACGGCTGCCGAGGTGGGGCTCAATATAGTGACTGCTGCCGACGTCGCTGGTGAGCGTCTGCTGGCAGAGTTTGTGGGCATTCTCGCCTAGGCAGTTCGCGTTGACGCCGGTGACGCCGATCGCCTTCTTGCAGCGATACGAGATGTTAGGCCACCGCTTCAGCGTGCTGTCGATGCGATTGCGGGTGACGTAAATCTTCTCGGCCGCGACGAACGCTTGGCCGTAACGGCCGCCGACGTCGAGGGCGTCGTTGTCGAACGCCGCGGAGACCAACGCGACGCGGAAGTTGGGCCGCTCCACCGCTTCGGCCCCAGCGAGGCTCAAACCGCGAATTTCGCCGCCGCCGATCAGGTGAGCCGCCACGGCGCCGATGATGCCGCCGTAGCTGTGGCCTCCGATGGTAACGCGCTGCGTCATGCTCATCCGCTGGACGAGCTTCGCCATGTAGTAGCCTTGGTATTCGGCGTAGACGAATTTGGTGCGGAGGTTGCTGAGGATCAATTGCCGCGGGCGGAGCAACGGGCGAAGGTGGTCGATTTGCGCGGGCCACGACCAGAAAACGAGCCGCTTCTTGCCGGGACAGCAACGCATCTTTCGGTAGACGTCCCAACATTGATCCATGGCGCCGTCGTGTTGCAGCGTGTTGCCGTGAGCGAACACGAGCGTCGGCATGCTCGCCTCTTGGGCGATGAGTTCGTCCCACGACGATTTCACGAATCGGCGGCAGCTCGCATCCCAGCGCTTGACGCTGATCCGCTCGAAGCCGGCGTCGAGGTTGTTGCACTTCGGCGCGCAGCGGGTGTTGACCAGCCACAGCTCGGGCAACTCATGGCAGCATGAAAGCTGGCAGTTGTTCAGATCGCATTCGTCGCATTGGTCGGGCGTGCAGTATTGGGCCGACGCCATCGAGGCGAGCGCGACCAGAATGATGGCGGCCATCGTCAGACGCCAAAAAGCCCAGGCGACGGTTTCGCGGATCAAAGCAGCGTTCATGGGGGAGTCGCTTTCCTACAAGCACGAGTTTGGGGGGAGATCGAATCACGGCCGATAATCTACGCAGCTTGCGCAAGGTTTTCGGCGTTGCGAAAATCTACCTCCTGGTGCAGTCAAGCAACCTGCCCCGCGGCAGAACGTGGCGAAAAACCAACGCCCGTCGTCGGCAGGGTCGGACGCACCGCTACAGACGGACAAAACGCAGCATCGCGCGCCGATGAGAACCAGGCGCCAGCGTAAACGGGGCAAGACAGCGAGACTCTTCGCCTGGGGAAAACTCGACTTCGGATTACCACGGCAGCGGGTCGATGCTACCCGCATTGCCGGAACAATCGTCTCTGTCGTTCCAACCCGACCCGCCACGCCGACCGACCCAGCCGGCGTCACGGGGGCGCGACACGCGACCCTAGGAAGTTAGCCGCATGCGATTGCCACTCATCATTACCGTCCCGGCGCGTCGACTGTTGCTGCTGCTCGCAGCGGCGGTGAGCGTCGTCGAACCTGCCGCCGGCCAGTCGCCGCCGTCGCTCTCCGAGACGATCTCGCTGACTAGCGGCGACGTTTGGTCGGAAAGTTCGACGCCGTCGGTGCTGGGAACTGCGGCGGGCGATCCGGTGCTCAATCAGTCGCAATCGACGATCACGGCGATTGAGCCGATTGCAGAAGTGGACGCCGGTTCGTTCTTAGAGGGCGGCGACGCCGGGTGCAACACATGCAACGGCGGCGATGGGAGCGGCGGCAGCTTCTACAACCGCTGCGGCTGCGATCAGCCGCTGTTTCCGTACCTGACCGGCCCCGGCAACTGCGACAACTGGTGCGTCGGTCCGCATTGGAACGTCGAAGTCGACGGCATGGCGCTGCGGCGGACTGGCGTCGATTGGGCGCGGGTCGTCGACGAGGTTGCGCTCAATCCAGCGTTGCTTGATCAGTTCGATTACGGCCCAGGCGGGCGGATCTTCGTCACGGGCTACAACGACTCCGACTTCGGCGTCCAGGTCGGCTACGAGGGGATCAACGACTACAGCGCCTCCGCGCTATTCATCGACCCCGTCGACGACGACGTCCGCTCGTTCGACTATCAGACGACTTTCAACTCAATTGAGCTGAACTTCATGCGGCGGACGACGGCGCCGACGAAGCTCTTTGCCGGTTTCCGCTACGTTCAAGCCGACGAAGACTTCACCGACGCCTTGACCGTGGCAAAGACCGTCCCGTCTCCAAGCAACCCGGCGACGACCCTCCCGTTCACCGACACGAAAGAGATCTGGAAGCTTGAAAACCGGATGATCGGTTTTCAGCTCGGCGCCTTGCGCGACGCCTGGTCGCTCAACAAGTGGCTCACGATCGAGCCATTTGGAAACGGCGGCGTTTACTACAACAACTTCAAACGCGAACAGTTGCAAGACACGATCGATACGCTCGTGACTGGCCCCAACGACGTGACGCTCGCCCCCGGTTCGACGACGTCGAGTTTCACCCAATTTGGCACGTCGCAAAACTTCTCCGACATTTCGTTCATTGGCGAAGTCGGCGTCACGGGCGTGTTCCGCATCAACCAGTGCGTCGCAATCCGCGGCGGATACCAGGCGCTCGTCATGGACGGCGTCGGCACAGGCCTCGACGCCTTCTTTGAACCGGGACTCAACGGGTCGACTGTTCTCTACCACGGGGCGCGGTTTGGCGTGGAGTACCAGCGGTAGCGAATGACGAAATCCGAATGACGAATGGGAGCACGCAAGGGTTCTTCCATTCGTCATTCGTCATTCGTCATTCTGGTCTCGTCATTCCCTAGATCGCTTCGAGCGTCTCTTTCTCTTCGGTCACGTGTCGTCGCGCTCGTAGGTTGAGCATTTCAACCATCAGCGAGAAGGCCATCGAGAAGTAGATGTACCCGCGCGGCACGTGAGTGTGGAATCCCTCGGCGACCAGCACGACGCCGATCAGAATTAAGAACGCGAGCGCCAGCATCTTCACGCTAGGGTGCTTGTTCACGAAGTTGGCGATCGGTCCGCTGAACGCGATCATCACCGCGATCGCCAGCACGACGGCCGTGATCATGATGGCGAGCGCGACCCAGTGATGCTCGTAGTCCTCGGGTCGAACCATTCCGACCGCAGTTAACACTGAGTCGAGTGAAAAGACGAGGTCAATCGCGATGATCTGCGCTAGCACGGCGGTCAGCGACGAGTAAACCTTCCCACCGCCGCTGGTGTGATGCGGTTCAAGCTGGTGACCGATCTCCCAGGTTGCCTTGCCGAGCAAGAACAGCCCGCCCAGGATCAGCACCAGATCCTTCGCGGTGATCGGCGTCCCTCCCTCTTCGAGGGCTTTCACCACCGCGGGGCTGTCGACCGCCGACGGATCGTCCGTCTTGACCGGCGTCACAGGCTCCGCCTCATCCCCTGGTTTGAGTTCCGCCACGACCGGGTGCGACCCTGGCATGTGGAACGGCAAATCGAACAGGACCGTCTTGTCGAGCGTGATCACCCACGAGATCGCAAAGAGCAACGCAATCCGCCCCACCGCGGCGAGCAGCAGGCCGAGGGTGCGCGCCTTCGGTTGGTGCTCCGCCGGGAGCTTGCCGGTGAGAATCGCCAGAAAGACGACGTTGTCGATGCCGAGCACGATCTCCAAGAGCGCCAGCGTCGCGAGGGCGGCCATCGAATTGAACGTGAACAACTCTTCCATGATCGCTTTCCCTGAATTCAGATTGAACCGCCAAGGACGCCAAGGAAATGAGATGGAATGAGAACCAAGACGGCACAACGATCACACGACGACGGAATGTTTAATTCCTCATTCGTTGTGTCCGTCGTGCCGTCTTGGTTCAATTCACTGCATTCCCTTGGCGTCCTTGGCGGTTAATTCCTAAACCATTGGAGCCAGTTTCGCAAGCAGAAGATCGCACTGTTCGTCGCTGCCGACGCTGATGCGCAGGCCGTCGTCCCAGCCGGCGTAGTTCATGTAACGGACCAGGACGCCAACGTCCTTGAGCTGTTGGTAAAGCTCTCGCGAGTTGCATTTCTTGTGCCGGCACCAGACGAAATTCGCCTGCGAGTCGATGCACTCGAACGCCAGGTCACGGAGCGCCACTGTCATTCGCTCGCGGGTGGCGATAATTGCGTCCCGCGTCCGCACAAAGTGGACTTGATCCTCAATCGCCGCCGTCGCCCCAGCGATCGAGAGCGAATCGCAGTTGTACGAGTCCTTCACCTTGTTCAATTGCGCGATTACCTGCGGCTGGGCGACGACGAACCCGAACCGCAGCCCGGCGAGGCTGTACGATTTGCTCAGCGTGCGGGTCACCAACACCCGCTCATTCTTGGCGACGAGACCGAGGCAATTGGTCGTTGCGAAGTCGGCGTATGCTTCGTCGACGATCAAGGGGCAGGGGAGGGCGGCGGCCAGTTTGGCGACGTTGGCGGGTGAAATGACGGTCCCCGTCGGGCTGTTGGGGTTCGGCAAGAACGCCAATTGCAGCCGCTCGTCTGCCGCTGTGAAGCGTTCGCCAAGCGTCCAGTCGCTCTCGAAATCGACCGTCTCCGATTCGGCTCCCTGAATCGCCGCGAGCGTGTTGTAGAGGACGTAGCTCGGCCGTGGGAAGCGAATGAGCCCGCCAGGCGCCACGAAGCTGCGGGTGACGATGGTGAGAATGTCGTCGCTGCCGTTGCCGCACATGATCCAATCGGGCGTGATTCCGGGGACTTCGTGCTTGTACAACTCGGCCGCCCGCTCGCGGAACGCCGTCGCGACCGGATCGGGATAGCGCTGCAATCCCGCCTGCAAAACGCGGCCAATCGCCGCCTTCACCGTGGGCGAGCAGGAATAAGGGTTCTCGTTCGTGTTGAGTTTGACGAACTCCACCCCGCGCGGCTGTTCGCCGGGGACGTAACCTTGCATGGCGGTAATATTCGGTAGGAACATTTTTTTCTCAGCTAAGAAGATTTACCACGACGGCACAACGAGCACGACGAAAGAAGAGGGACAAGACAACGACGATTCCACCTTCTGTATTTTCGTCGTGTCCTTCGTGTCGTCGTGGTTCAATCCTTTTGAAGACGAATCGCGACACTGTTCGCATGGCCGGTGAGGCCTTCTTTGGCGGCGAGGGTGAGCACGTCGTCGGCGATCGCGGCGAGGCCTTGTTCGGTGAAGTGGATCATGCTGTTGGTGCGCAGGAAGTCGTTCGCCGAGAGGCCGCTGGCGAAGCGGGCTGTGGCGCCGGTCGGCAACACGTGCGACGGGCCGGCGGCGTAGTCGCCGACCGGCACCGGCGTGAAGGCGCCGAGGAAGATCGCGCCCGCGTACCGGATCCGATCGGCCAACCGCTCCGCCTCCGGGCCGGCAAGATGGAGATGCTCGGTCGCGAGTTGGTTGGCGAGGTCGACCGCCTCATCGGCGTTCTTCACCAAGACCAGCGCGCCGAACGCTTCGAGCGATGGCCGCGTCAGATCGCCGCGCTCGAGCGTGGCGAGTTGCTTCTCTAATTCCGCCGCTACTGCGTCGATCAGCGGCGCGTGCCAAGTAATCAGAATCGCCGAGCCCGGCGAATGTTCGGCCTGGGCGATGAGATCTGCCGCGGTGAAATCGGCCCGCGTCGTCTCGTCGGCGATGACGATCACCTCGCTGGGGCCGGCAATTGAATCGATGTCGACTTCGCCGAAGACATGCTTCTTGGCGAGGGCAACGAAGAGATTGCCAGGACCCACGATTTTGTCGACGCGTTCCAGGCCCTCAGCCCCATAAGCCAACGCCGCCACTCCCTGCGCGCCGCCAGCGCGATAAACCTCCGTCACGCCGAGTTCATGACAAGTCGCCAGCAAATCTTGGTTGTACGACCCAAACGCCGTCGGCGGCGCCACGACGGCAATTTGCTCGACGCCCGCTGCCTGCGCGGGCACGACGGTCATCAACACCGTCGACGGATATGCCGCGGCGCCGCCAGGAACGCAAACGCCGATCCGTCGCAGCGGCAGATAGCGCTGCGTGAGATAGCCGCCATGTGCGGTCGGCACAGTCACGGATTGATGGAGAATCGCTTGTTGGAATTTCAGGATCCGCTCCCGAGTCCGCCGCAGAGTTTGCATGAACGCCGGATCGGCCGCCGCATGGGCCGCCGCCAGTTCATCAGGCGACACACGCAACTCGGCCGCCGTGAGTTGCTTGCCGTCGAGCTTCGCCGTGTACTCCAGCACCGCCGGCAGCCCGCGCTCGCGGACGTCGCCGCAGATCCGCTCGACTACCTGCGCCGGCGTCAGCGGCTCGTTGAAGACTTCGATCGTCTTCCGCCGGCCCGCTTCGCTGACGACGTTTCCCTCGGGGGCGAGCTTGGCCCGCAGCGCGGCAATCTGCTCCGCCGAACCAGAGTCGCGAGTGTCGATGCGGGGAATGGCGAGCGGCATGGGACGCGATGCTTGATGCTGGTTGCGGGATGCTGGATAGTGGAAGCGTTCCAAGGTACCCGGGCGGGGCGAGTGTTTCACCCCCATTGAGCGAACTGGCCCTTTATCCGGTCATTCTGAGCGAAACGAAGAATCTGGCATCATTTATCGAGCTTCTAGATTCTTCGCTTCGCTCAGAATGACAATCATCGAGCATCCAGCCACCAGCATCCAGCCTCCCCTCATGATCGACCTTCGCAGCGACACGCTCACCCGCCCCACACCCGCGATGCGGGCCGCCATCGCCGCCGCCGAAGTGGGGGACGACGTTTTTGGCGAAGACCCCACGGTCCGCCATTTGGAGGAACAATCCGCCGACCTCCTCGGCAAGGAGGCGGCCCTGTTCGTCCCCAGCGGCACGATGGGGAACCAGATTGGCGTGCGGCTCCACTGCGGCGCCGGCGACGAATTCCTCTGCGAGGCGGAGTGCCACATCCTCAACCAGGAGCAGGCCGCCTCGGCTCAGTTCTTCGGCGTCTACGGGCGACCGGTTTCGGCGGATGGCCACCTCCTCACCGTCGGGCATCTCGAAGACAAGATCCGTCCCGACGACGTTCACTACGCCCGCACGCGGATGGTTTGCCTGGAGAACACCCACAACCGCGGCGGCGGGCGGGTTCTGCCGTTCGGCGAAGTCGAGAAAATCTCCACCTGGGCCGCCGCTTGCGGCTTAGCGCGCCATCTCGACGGCGCCCGCCTGTTCAACGCCGTCGTCGCCAGCGGCATCGCGGCGAAAGAATGGGCCCACTGCTTCGACACGGTGAGCATCTGCTTCAGCAAGGGCCTCGGCGCTCCGGTCGGCTCCGCCCTCGTCGGCACGCACGACCACATCACGCAGGCTCGCCGCCTCCGCAAAGCCCTCGGCGGCGGCTGGCGGCAAGCCGGCCTCCTCG
>JBGSMO010000482.1:0-10102 GCA_041740115.1 Pirellulales bacterium | reverse complement strand
CGCGGCGCTGCTGGCGGCCGTGCTTGGGCCGGCGTACCGCGCGGCGGCCCCGGAATCGCGTGCGACGCTGCTGGCCTTTTGGCTGACGCTGCTAGGGACGTTCGCGGCCTATCTGTGGTTTCAGTGGCGAGGGCACGCGCGACGGCTCGCCATAGTCGGACCGATTCGCTTCCAATTGCAGCGACCCGACCTGCCGAACCCTTCCTTCGCGACGATTCTCTGCGCGTGGGGATTGTTTCTCTTCTCACTGCTGCTCGCTTACACGTTCACGATGGAGCTCATTCATCAACGCGGCGGTCCCGGAGCTTCAGAGGCCTTAAAAGGAGCCTTCGGCGTGGGAGGCATGATCGGCTTCCTGATGGTCGCCGCCCTCCACTTTATGTATCGACCGTTCGTCCACGTTCGGCCGATGCTGCTAGGAGAACACGGGCTCATCGTCCGCCGCCGCGTGTTGCCGTGGGGGAGTTTCAAGCGCGCCTCGTGGCACCACTTGCTGCCGAACTGGCTGATGCTGTACGGCAGCGAGCGTGCCTATGCGGCGGCGGCGCCGGAGGCGATCAAGAATGACGTCGAGGCGTTCGTGAGAACGAAGACGCGGTTTGAGAAGGACGAAAGAAAATTAGCCCCCGGCTTTTAGGCATGAACGCGGATTTGACGGATTTTCGCGCATAGGACAGAAGGATCGTGAAAGGCGTTGACTGCGAGGAGCGTTCACTTTTTCATCCGCGTCTATCCGCCAAATTCGTGAAAATCCGCGTCCTATTCTTCTTTCTTCTCGAACCGCCAGAAGCATCGCTTCGGCGGGTCGTTGACCGCGCGGCTACTAACGAAAAAAGGTCGCGAGCGGCGTTAGCCAATCTCGCGACCTTCTTCGTGTAACAAACTTCCGGCCTGATTGCGACTGGGTGGAGTCGCTGGAAGAAAGACGTGCGTCGAACAGCGCTGCGCGCTGCCATGTTGCCGATGCAGGCCTATCCGGTAAATTGGTCCTCCCGACGGAATCGTGACCAGAAGCTTGACTTGTTATCTCCGTTGCCCTGACTTAAGCGTCAATGGCTTGGAGTCTTTCTTACGTTGCAGCAAACCTATCGGTTCGCCATCCCTGCGAGCGTGATCTTTTCTCCGCTCGCGAGGGACGGACATTACACCGTAATTTTAGTTCGCGGAATAGCGGCTGCGCGGAAATTTTCCGATCGCAAAAGGTGTGCCGCTGCGGGGGAGCAACAGCGGATTTCGCGAAATTGCGCGAATTGAAGAGAAGCTAATTGAACCACGACGGCACGACGATCACGACGTAAGAGGCGAAATCGCCGTTTTCGATTTCGTTGTGCCCGTCGTGTCGTCGTGGTGAAAAAAGTAATTCAAGCGCTTACGCAAACAGCGCCGTCACCGCCGAGCCCTTCACTAGTTCCCGCGGCTGCTTCAGATGGTTGTAGACAATCGTCTGCGGCTCGATGCCGAGGGCGTAGTAGACGGTCGCCAGGAGCTCGGTCGGGTGGACCGGATTCTCGGCCGGGGCGCTGCCGGTCTTGTCGCTGCGGCCGTAGACGAGCCCCCGCTTGATGCCGCCGCCGGCGAGGATGCCGGTGAAGCAGTAAGGCCAGTGGTCGCGGCCGTCGTCGCTGTTGGCGTTGCCCGAGGTGCTGAGGCCCCGCTGCGGGCTGCGGCCGAATTCGCCGACGGCGACCACCAGCGTCTCGTCGAGCATCCCCCGCTGGTCGAGGTCGTTCACCAGCATCGAGAGTCCAGAATCGAGCATCGGCGCCGCCACCGATTTCAGCCGCGTGCTCAGATCGGTGTGCGTGTCGAACGAATGGTTCTGGCCGTTGGCGACGTTGGGCCACAGGACTTCGACCACGCGCGTGCCGGCTTCGATCAACCGCCGCGCGAGGAGGCAGCTTTGGCCGAAGGCGTTCTTGCCGTAGGCTTCGCGGAGAGGCTCCGGCTCTTGGTTCAAGTCGAACGCTTGCCGCGCGCGGCCTGAGACGATCAGGTCGAGCGCCCGCGTGTAATTCTCATCGAGCTTGTAGTCGGCTACCGCCCGTTCGAGCGACGGCATCCCCTGGCTGATCGCGTCGCGCAGCCGCGCCCGCCGCAGCAGCCGCGACGAGGGGACTTCCGCCCGCAGTTCAAGGTCGGAGACGCTAATCCGTTCCATCTTCTGCAGGTCGAGATCGTCGCCGTCGGGATAGAGCGTGTAGGGATCGTACGCCTTGCCAAGGAAGCCGGCGGAGCCGCCTTTGCCGATGACGTTGCTCTCTTGCAGCGGCCGCGGCAACATGACGAACGGCAGCATCGGTTCCTTGGATGGTTTCAACGCCGTGATCTGGGCGCCGAAGTTCGGGAAGTCCTTCGGGCTCGGCGGTTCGAGCTGGCCTGAGGGACTGACCTTATCGGTCGTGTAGCCGGTCATCATCTGGTAGATGGCGGCCGTGTGATTGAAGAGGCCGACCGGCTCGTAGGCCATCGAGCGGATGAGCGTCGTGCGATCGATCGTCTGGGCGAGCTTCGGCAGGAGCTCGGTGAACTGCACGCCAGGGATGCAGGTCGAGATCGGTTTGAAGACGCTGCGGATGTTGTCCGGGACATCTTCTTTCGGGTCCCAGAGGTCGAGGTGGCTAGGGCCGCCTTGGAGGTAGACCATGATCACGCTTTTGGCGGCGCCGAAACCTCGCGGCGGCTTGCCGGATGAGAGCGCCGCCGAGGCGGTGTCGGCGACCGCCCGCTGCAGGCCGAGGATGTCGGCGAGCGACAATCCCAAGATCGACGAGCCGCCGACGCGCAACAACTCGCGGCGGGAAATCTTCGCGGGGCGATCGCACGTGTCGCGGCCAGCGGCGCCGGGGATGATCAGCATGGCGGACCTTCTCGCAAGATGAGGAGTAAGAGCAGCGAGCCGGGGCGTCCCGCTCCCGGCCGCGTCTCCCTCCATTATGGCCATTTTCCCCTCGTTGAGCACAACCCTTTGCGTCGGCATGCCAGGAGAATTCGGCGAACTGGGCCGCTCCAACCCGCCCCAGCCGGGCCAATCGACCTTGTCGCCGCCGCCCGCCGCCCCTAAAAGTGGCTCAAAATTGGGCCAGCCCGCGCGCGTGACCGCCTCCTCGGCGGAAACGCCCTCGTCGACGTCGCCAGGAGATCGGACATGTCATTCAAACCAACGCTCCGAGCGATCGCATGCTCGGCGCTGCTCGCCGCGGTCGGCCTCTGCCTGACCAACTCGCTCGGCCGCGCCATCGAGATCGAAAACCTCCCCCGTCCCGTGACGCCGGCCGATCGACTGAAGGCTGGCGGACGGCAAGTCAAACTTTACGACATGCTGCGCGTCGGCTTGAAGGCGAAGACCAAGGCCGACTTCGAGTACATCGCCGAAGTGGTGGAGCTCGTCGACGAGGGAAAGCTGCCGCGCGAGATGGTCGACTCGAGCTTCCTCTACGCGCGTTACCGATATCGGACCCACCCCGGCAGCTTCAAGCTGCGGCCGATGGTTTACTTCCAGCCGTCGCTCACCGCGCGGGCGAAGAAGATCGGCGTGATCATTGAAGGGAGCGTGCTGTAAGCCGCCCGTTAACTGCCAAGCCGTTTTGTTTGAACCGCCAAGTACGCCAAGGAAATTCGGGGAGAATTGAACCACGACGGCACGACGAGCACGACGAAAGAGAAGAAGGAAGATGGAACCGCGGATGAACGCTAATGAAATCCCTCTCTGCGTCTATCGGCGTTCATTGGCGGTTTCAATTGAATTGTCTTCCCTTAGCGCTCTTGGCGTCCTTGGCGGTTAATTCTTTGGGCTTTGCAGTTCTGCCGGAGGTTAAGACTGAGTCCGCTAGCCAATCGAATGTCAATAGGTTACATTTGCCGAAGCTAGCTGATTGCCTTTAACCGACGGGGACGTGCGGGTCTATGGCCAAAAAACCAGCGAAGAAATCTGCCCCAGCCAAGAAGAAGGCTCCCGTGAAAAAGGGAGCCAAGGCCGCCGCGAAGCCGGCTGGCGTTAAGAAGAAGGTCGCTAAAAAGGCCGTCAAGAAAGCACCCGCACCTGTGAAGAAAAAAGTCGTGAAGAAGGCCGCCGCCGCGGTCGCTACGAAAAAGGCCGTCGCCAAGAAGGCCGTTAAAAAGGTCGCCGCGTCGGCGGACGGAGCCCCCGTCAAGAAGAAGGTCGTCAAGCGCGTCCGCACGAAGGAAGTCCGCCTGAAGGCCTTCTGGGGCGTCTTCAATCAAACGATGCGTCGCGTCGCCGTCTTCGAATTCGGCGATCGCAAGGGCGCCGACAAGAAGGCCGACGAATTGACCAAGTCGGGAAAGTCGCCGCACTTTGTGCAGCTCGTCAAAGAGCAGATCGTCGAGTGACCTTCGATTTGCCGCTTGGGGGATAACCACCAAGGCACGAAGGACACAAAGACGCACCAAGAAGACCAAAAATAGAAGCGGTCGGGCATCGCTTCGTGGCAGTCGTTAGCGATTTGTACTTTGTATTCTTCGTGCTTTCCTTGGTGTCTTTGTGCCTTGGCGTTCAATTCTTAGGCGGATCGCCCAAGATCGGCTGCAGCTTCTCGACCGTCTCCGGTTTTGCCAGGTCGAGCTTGCCGAAGCCTCGCAGGGCGCCGATCTTCATCGCCGCCTCGTGGTGCTCGCTGTAATTGGTCACGAGCATCGTCGGCACCTGGGCGATGTCGGCGGCCGCTTTGATCTGGCGGATCACGTCGACGCCGTCGGAATAGTCCATGTCGAGCTTGCGGTTCACTAGCACCAAGTCGACATGGCCCTCCCGCAGCGCGGCGAGCGCGTCGTCGGCGCCGTGGGCTTGCAGCACCTCGCACTCAAAGTGCTTCGCGAGAAAATGCCTGATCGACGAGTGATCGGGCCCGCAGTTGCCGACGTCGAGAACGCGTTTTTTCATTTTCCGTCCGGCGTAATCGCGAACAGGTGAGTCTGGTTGCCGATGTAGAGGACGTTCCCCGCGACGATCGGCGTGCCGTAAACGCTCGCTCCCATATTACGCGTGCCGTAGAACGGGACCATCTCGCCGTCCTCTTCCTTCATCGCTTCCGACGGATCGGCCGAGTGCTTGAAGACCGAGATCTCGCCGTCTTCGTCGCCGATGTAGACCTTATCCTCGACGATCAATGGCGAACCCCACGCGGCCGACAGCATGTCGTAGACCCAGTTCACCTTGCCGGTCTGGGCGTTCACGCAGTGGAACAGCCCGCTGAAGTCGGCGATGTAGAGGACGTCATCCTTGATCGCCACGGTGCCGATGCTGCGGTGGAACTGTTCCTCGAAGGCAATGTCCTTGTCGCCGTCGCGATCATCGACCGTGTATTCCCACACGACGGCGGAGTTCGGATTCGCCCGGGCGAAGTCTCCTTCCTTCTCGACGACCGCTTGGACGCGCTTGTGCGGAATCGGATTCTTCGGGTCGGAGGCGTTGAACGCGAGTTCTTTGCTCACGTCGCCCCGCTTCGTCGGGTCGATGCACCAGAGCGTGCCGACCCCTTCGCCATGCTCGGGGTCCTGGCCGGTGGCGACGTAGACCTTGTTGTCGTAGATCACCGGGGTCGAAATGATGTCGTTGCGGGTTCCCTTGCCCATCAGTTCCAGCTTGGCGGTCTTCGGATTGGCATCGAACTTCCACAGCAGCTTGCTGTTGCCGTTCTCGCCCGCGGGGTCGAAGCTGTAGATGTAGCCGTCGCCGCCGCCGAAGATCACTTGGGCCTGTCCGTCGATGACGCCGTAGGCCGGCGACGACCATTGGCCGTGGTGGATGTTGAGCCCCGGCGACTTGTCGGTCCACAGCACCTTGCCGGTGTTCTTGTCGATGGCGAAGAAGCTTGGCGCGTCGGGCGCCGGGATGTAGTTGTGCTCGACGTCGACGCCGTTCGAGGTGCAGACGAACAGCACGTCGCCCGCGCCGGTGAGGGAACAGCTGCACATGTTGTGCTGCGAGATCCCCATCTCCTTCATCATGTCGTAGATCCAGACGACGTCGGCCTCTTGCTGCAGATTGGACGAGATGTTCGTGGCTTCGGCGGTCAGGGCTTTGATTTTGTCCTGCGTCTTTTGATCAGGATTCGGCGTCGCTTGCAGCTGCTTGATCTGCGCCGCAATCTGCGTCTTGCGCTGGGCGATCTGCGCGTCGATCACTTTTTGTTCGTCGACGTAGGGCCCGTCATTTTCTTTGTCGTAAAAGCCTTCCGCGTCGACGCAGCGGACTTCGCCCATGTTGGTGACGAACCAGATCCGGTCTCCCTCGGCGTACGCGGCGCTGCAGACGCCCTGCAAGGGCCAATCGTACACGCGGCCGGCAGGATGCTTTTCGTTCGTGTGCTGCCACAGGAACTTGCCGTCCTTAATGTCGAAGGCCAGCATGCAGCCGAGATCGGTCCCTGGGGCGTAGCGCTTGAGCCACTCGCCGCCGTTGTTCGTGCCGACGAAGATTTTGCCGTTGTTCACGACCGGGTTGCCGTAGGTTTGCGAGCCGAGCTTCGCCACCCACTTGATGTTCTTCGCGTCGGTCGCATCCCAGGCGCCGGTCTTGTAGTCGAACTCGCCGATCTCCCACTCGGTCGGAATGTTCTTGCCGACCGGCGTGTTGTTGCGGATCGAGGAGCCGCCCCACTGCGGCCAGTTGACGTTGGGCTCAGTCGACTCGGCCGCGCCAGCAGCCTTCTCGGCGGCGGCCTTGGGATCCTTCGGCGCCGGCACGTCGGCGGCGATCGCGATGTTCAGGGCGCCATAGCCGGTGAGTCCAAACAGGGTCAGCAGACTCGCTGCGCGGAGAGTTCGTTTGCTCATGGAAAAGCTCGATGGGGCTCTTGAGTTTGGTAGGTTCGCCGCCTGGCGACTGATGACTTAGTGTTTTGACTTGCTTCAGAGGGGGGCTCAAAACGGCCCGTTCCCTCTGCTACGCACGCCGCCCGTTACTCGTTTGGCGTGACAGAAATATTATCCATGTAAAATTCGGCTTCTTGGGAATGACCGAAAATACCGGGACTGCCGGCCGTGATCGGCGATTTGTCGACCATTTCGACGGTCCACTCCTTCGGCTCGTCCTGGTCGCGGAGCCAGATCTTGCCCTTCACGTCGGCTGTGCCGTCGACCTGCTTCACCTGGAGCTTCAGACGGTACCAAACGCCTGGCTGGGGGTTGAACTCCACCTCGGCGGCCGTCCGGTGGTCGTGCGACGCCCAGCTATAGAGTCGGAGCCGTTTGTCGCCCGAGCGGAGGGCCAGCGTGTAGCCGCTGTCGATGACGCCGCAATCGGGGAGCCGGCCGTTCTTTTCCGTCAGCCGGAAATCGGCCTGGATCGTGTAGTCGGTCATGTCGCCGGGGCCCATGAATAACTGGCTGCGCGTGCCGAGCTTGTTGTTCGGGTCAGCCGGGGTCGGCAGGACGTCCTTCTTCTTCGCGACCTTGCTTCCTTCGAGATCCTCGATGACGTACCGAATGCGACCGCCGATCCAACTGAGCGGCATGTCCTTATCCTTCTCGAAGTCGAACTGCCACGGCAGCGGCGGCACCAAGCGAACCCGTGCCTTGGCCGTTAGTTCGCCGACAGTGCAAATCACCAGCGAGCCTGAGTGGCCATCGCGCTTCGAAGCGGTGTAGGTTCCGTCCGCCGCCACGGCACCAGGGCCGTTAACGGTGAACTTCGCTTCCTCCGGCGTCGCGATCCGCAGGAACTGGCCGCGGGCGTTGAACAACCGCGGCGTGAACTTTTGCGTCCCTTCCGGCGCCACGGTGGCGTCGTAGGGCGAGAGGAGCAGCGTCGCCGGCTTCTCGTCGGCCGAAACCGGCGGCTCTTGCTCCGGCGTCGGCAACGGATCGGCCGACGGCTCGACCCCCTCAACGCCAATGCAGTAGAGCGCTTCGGAAGTCGGCAGATAGATCCGGCCATGCGAGACGATCGGCGAGCCGTCGTTCTGATCTGCCGCGCTGAGCCGCAGCTTCTGAATGACGTCGGCGCCGTCGGGCTTGGGCTTCAAGGCGTACCAGATGCCGGTGTTCGTGCAGAGGTAAACTTTGCCGTCGGCGTAAATCGGGGTGCTGCGCATCACCGTTCCGAGCGCCTTCTTGCCGACCAGCTCGCCCGTCGCCGGATCGAGGATCTGCAGCTTGGCGCTGTCGGTGACGACCCAGAGCCGATCGTCGACCATCACCGGCGAGCTCTTGCCGGCCATCAGCGTGTATTGAATCCATTTCTGCTTGCCGGTCAGATCGCCGCGGAGGGTGGCGTCGACCGCCACGACGGCGCCTTGCGTGCTGCCGACCAGGTTCTCTTCGCTGTGCCCGCAGTAAACGACGTCGTCGATCACGATCGGCGACGCATTGATGCTGCGGCGGCTGAGCGGGAGGTTCCAGAGCGGCTTGCCGGTCCGAGGCTGGAAGCCCCACAGCTTGCCGTCGGCGCCGCCGAATATCAGCTGCGCCTCGCCGCCGACCACCTTGGCCACGGGCGTGCTGTAATTGGTGTCGGGAGGCGAAATGGTCGTCCCGTTGAGCCAGCGCAACTCGCCTGTCTTCTTGTCGAATGCCATGAAGCGATGGGCAGGCCGAGCCAGCCCGTCAAAGTCGGGCGTGTCCCCCCAGTTCACCAAGATGGCGCTGATCAGCACCAGGTCGTCGAAGATGATCGGGTTGTTCGTGCGACCGCCGTAGGTGGTGATCGTGCCGTACTGCTCGGCCAAGTTGCGCGACCAGAGAATCTTGCCCGACTCGCCGTCGATGCAAGCGAAGAGCCCGCCGACGCCTTGCGCGTAGATGTAGCCCGTCTCGGGATCGCCGACGACGTTCGACCACCCGACGCGGGTGTCAGGCACGTCGGTCAGATAAACGTCGAGACGGCAATCCCATTTCTGTTCGCCCGTGGCGGCGTCGATGCAGACGATCTTCTCCCCCTCGTCGGCGGTGCCTGGCTGGTCACGGACAGTGACGTAGAGCTTTCCTCGAAGGACGATGGGCGTCGAACGGGTGCCGAGTTCGGAGCGCTTCCAGAGGAGATTGCCCTTCTCCCGCTTCTTGGGGTCCCACTTCTCAACGAGGTTCTTCTCGGTCGAGGTCGAGTTCTGCTGCGGGCCGCGCCAGTTCGCCCAATCCATCGGGTCGATGGCGACCGGTTCCGCGGTGGCTGCCGTCTCCTCTTTTTTGTCGGTTGCCTCCGCCGGCGTCGCGGCAGCCGGTTTTTTCGCTGACTTTTCTTGGGCGCCAACTGGACACGTCGTCGCGAGGCTTGCCAACATCGCGAGCGTCAGCGTGGCCAACGAGAGTCGCGTGAACAAGTAAGAAGTCGCAGCAGTCGCAGCGAGGCCGAGCGGTCGGAGAGTCATGGAGGTTCTCTTGCGATACGGTTCGGACGTGAGGGGCCGGAGTGCGCCTCGACCTTGCCTGGGAGAAGCCGGGTCGCACGTTGGGAAGGCAGTTCGGTCGGAAGGCGGACGGGGATTGCTCCCCCTCCTCAAAGCAGGGCTCGCCGCGTTCGATCTGTTCCTGGTAGACCTTGCCGATTGGGTCAACCCTAGGCGGCGGGTGGGGTTTGCCGCCTGGGTCGCTGCGCCAGCCGCCATGCGTGCGAGCATGGTAAACCATAGCAGATTTTCCGGCTGTGAACCATGCTCGGGAAAGCGCAAAGGGCCTATAACCGGATCCCCGGGAAGAGCCTCCGTGGACGGCAAAGTTTACCTAACAGTCGACGTAAGCCACTTGCTGAAAATTACTTCCGCACTTCTCAAGGCCCGTTCTCAGAGCGGCCGATATCACGGGTGTCGCAAGCCAAGCACTCACGTGTCACTGCGACACAAGCATAGAGCGACGGCAACCGGTAGTGACTGAAACGAGCCATGGACTGGCTCGACCGTAGCCGCCGCCCACCAGTGGGGGTGATCCCCGCGACAACCCGCCTTGCCGACCTCGGCCCCGCCTCGGCTTAACTCCCGCCCCGTACATTCCCGCCCCCCGGCCGCCTCGGCCGAAACCTGTCGCCACGACAGTCACAGGGAGTGATCCGCCGCGCGAGCGCCGTGACGTCAAGATGTCGCTGTGGTTGCCCCTCACGCAAAAGGAGACGTGGTTCGATGAAAGGTAACTTGTTGGGAGCGCTGTTGGT
>JBGSMO010000475.1:0-9637 GCA_041740115.1 Pirellulales bacterium | reverse complement strand
GTGGAGACGATGCCGTCGTTGGCGCCGAGCACCGCGGCGCGGAGCCAGCCGATGCGGTCGGTGCGGTGCTGTTCTGGATGACTTAGCAACATGGCGCCCTCTCGATGCTTCTCTGCGGTCAGATCGAAAAGCAGACTTTGTCATTGGCGGCAGACATGCCGGCTCCTCACCATGGTCGCCCTCAGTGGGGAACACAAGATTCAGCTTGCAGATTCCCGCAATTCTTCCGTGATCGCGGCCACTTGATTCGCGGCTTGCGCGGCGCGGATTCCCAACTGGTCTGCGAATTACGTCTGACAACTGTTGTGACATCGCAAGATGCGGGCCATGGCTGGAAAGCCTAGTTTCGTCGGCATTAGCCGTCGACGAGCTTACCTGCCGCTGTGCTTTTTTGGCGCGCCTCACTGTGCGAGTTGAAATTGGGCGGCGCTGTTTTTGGTCGTTTGAAGAAAACGTTGGCGGAGAGTTGACCGGCGAGCAGCTTCCCCTTGATGAGAGGCAAACGACTCGCCATCCATTTCTTTAGGGAGGGGATCTCATGATGAAGATGACCAAACCATTGCTTGCGGCGGCGCTGGCGCTCGCCTGGAGCCAGGCGCTGGTGCAAGCGCAAACGATGTTTGGAAGTTTGAGCAACTTTGACGTGGTCAATGACACGGGGGAAATCTGCCGCGGCTTTGAAATCGAACTCGAAGGGATTAGCCCCACCGAGATTTTCTATTCCTTTGGAAACCCTTACATCCGCTACGGCGATCCGACGATCACCGCGACTGCAACGGGAAGCATCGTGCGGTATGCGAGCGGGTTTGACGGGACCAATTGGGCGGTCGGCACGCCCGTGCCGGCGGGGCCGTTTCCGACGGGCGGACACGAATGCTTTTACCCAGCGTATGGGGGAGATCCCAATTACGAAACGCTGGGGGGCGAGCACTTCGGCGTCGCACTTAACGGCAACCCCACGAACACGACCTACCGGTGGTTGCTGGGCGATGCGAGTGGCAATCTCAACGCGGCAGGATCAAACGTGAAGGTTCCCGCGCCGGTCTGGAACGTGCAGCCGCCCGCTGATCCGGCGGCGCCTGCAGCCGTTCAGGCGGTGATCCCCGCGCTGCCGAAAGAGCATCCTGAAGATTTGTTCGGCGAGGCGATGTGGGTCAAGGTGTTTGTCATCGAGGCCGCTGAGCCCGCTGAATTGGAACACCTCGTTCCGGGCGACCCCGCCGTTCCGGACGGTTCGGAGCCGGCGGAAATCGAGATCGAATGGCAGTTGCTCCAGGCTGGGAAGAATGGCGTGGACGAACTGGACAGCGGCCTCGACGACATGGCGGCTGATTCGGAATCGGTGACGCGCCGGTATGAGTTCTACAAGTACATTGGCCCGTACAACGAAGAGGGTGAGGCGCAGGTTGAGGACGCCGATCTCTTTCCGGAAGCGGTCGGCGAATTCCTCGGCGCGCAGAATGCTGCGTTCAATCTGGCGCCGTTCGTGGTTCCTGAGCCGGCCACGCTCGCGCTGCTCGGCATGGGCATGGCCGGCATTGCGTTGAGCCGACGCCGACGCGGAGTCGACGGCTAACGCAGCCATGCGTTCGCTTCACTGACCGGAGGCCCGTCAGCCACTTTCGGTTGACGGGCCTTTGGGCGATTTGAAATGCCCCGCGATGCGTCAGTCCGGCATCGGGGGGACACAGAAGGAGGGAGCCATGAAACGCTCCAAAGCTCTCGCCAGCGCCATGCTGTTGTGCTGGCTTTACGGCACGGCAGCGCATGGGGCGACTGTTGTATTTTTCGACGACGCGCAGATCGCGACGCCGGTGGCGTCTGGGGTCACCTGGGACACCATCAGCAGCAATGGTTATCTCTTCACTTACACCAGAGATAAATTGTTCACCGGCGGTATTGGGCCTGATCCGATTGGTCGTACGGTGCGCGTGCCGTGGCCCGCAGGGGTGGAAGCTCAGGCGGTGACCACGCCGCCGCCGGGAGTGACCGATTACAAGGCGCGACTGACCCTGCAGCGCATGGATGGCGACGTCTTCGATCTGACGGCGTTCACGGCAAAGTTGCTGGCCAACACAGCGGGCGCCGGCGCCGACTTTGAGATTATGCCGAAGCTCCAGGGAGAGGAGGGCTTCAACGATCCCCTCTACTTCAATGCCAGCGGCTACTATGGCAGCAGCTTTTCTTACGATACGACGCCGAATTATTTGGGGAGCACAGCGCTGCTCAAGGGATTCGATGAGTATGTGATTACCTTGTACGTCGACTACGCGCTAACCGCTCTTACGCTGAAGGGCGCTATCGTTCCATTGTCGGGCGATTTCGATGGGAATAGCCGCGTTGACGGCGCCGACTTTCTCGCGTGGCAGCGCGGAGAATCGCCTGGGGGCGCCGTCGCTTCGGACCTGGCGCTATGGCAGGCGAACTTCGGAACTGGGGCGCTGCCGACCGCTGTTTCAGCTGCCGTGCCGGAACCATCGGCGTTCTTGCTGCTGGCGTTGGCTTGGATAACGTTAGGACTGACGAGGGCGAAGCGACTTGCCTGAACGAGGGGCTGCGGCGGCTCGTTGAGCCGCGGCTACTTTTTCTTGGTGTCGGTGATGACTTCTGTTGGGCCGTCTAGGAGCGGTTCGCCGGGAGCGATGCTTGGTTCTTCGCCCAGTTGGACTTGGGCGACCCACTGCTTGAACTCGCCGGTTTTGAAGTAGCGGTAGAAGTCGGCGCCGGGGCAGGACGTGCTGCCCGGGGCGGCGTCTTGGTGGGTGCGGATGTCGTCGGCCTTGATCTTGTGCTCGTCGGCGAGCCACGCGGTGAGGCGGACGGCTGATTCGAGCTGCGCGGGGCTGGGACGCTGTTGGTTGAAGTCTCCCATCATTTCGACGCCGAGGTGGCCGGCGAGTTCGTACCTGGTGTTCGACTCGGGTTCGTACTCGACCGGTCGGCCCTCGAAGATGCGGCCGTCAGGGGCGATGAGGAAGTGGTAGGCGAGGTCGGGCCAGTAGGTGTTGCGCGGCGGCTGTTCGACCTCGGGGCGGCGCTTGCCCCAGGCCTGCATGTTGCGGATGAACTGCTCCGGCGTCTGGCTATTGGTCCAGAGGACGCCGGCGTGGTGGAGCGTGATGAATCGCGGCGTGTGCTTGCGGTCGTCGGGGATGGGGTCGGGGTTGGATTTCCACTCTTCGCGGGTGACGATGTTGGCCGGACGCGGGGCGGCGGCGTGAGTGATGGTGGGAAGGATGGCGGCGAGCGTTAGGAGTAGTAATCGCATCGGATTGTAGTGGGTTCAGTAAGAAAGAATGGGACGCGGATTTTCGCGGATTTGGCGGATAGGCGCGGATGAAGAAGAGATTTGTTTGATCCGCGTTTATCCGTGCTCATCCGTGGAAATCCGCGTTCTATTCTTCTTTTCTGTTTGGAAAGCTTGCTCGTGATGCTAGATCCTTCGCTGCGCTCAGGATGACACGCTCCAGTGATCATTCCATTTCTTCCCACACGGTGTGGTAGGCGTCGTGGAGCTGAAAATAGTCTAGCATGGCGGCGTAGAAGGGGTGGGCGCCGAGGGTGGCGCTGTCGCCGATGACGATCAGCTTGCGGCGGGCGCGGGTGAGGGCGACGTTCATGCGGCGGGTGTCGGCGAGAAAGCCGATTTCGCCTTGGCGGTTCGAGCGGACGAGGCTGATGACGACCGCTTCTTTTTCGCGGCCTTGGAAGCCGTCGACGGTGTCGATTTCGAGATCGTCGTGCGCGGCGTGTTGGCGGAGCCAGCGGACCTGGGCGGCGTAGGGGGCGATCACGGCGATGTCGGCGGCGGGGAGGCCGGCGGCGATCAGTTTGTCGACCTTCTTGAGGACGAGCGCGGCTTCGTCGGGGTTGAGGCGGCTGAGACCATCTTCTTCCTGGCGTTCGTCGTAATCGGCGCCGGCGGTGTCGATGAATTCGAGCGGCTCTTGCGTGAAGGGGGTATCTTCTAATCCCGCTAAGCCGGCAAGCGTGTGGCGGCGGACGGTTTCGTCGGCGAGGAGCGTGCCTCCGTAAAACTGCTCCGACGAAAAATCCATGATCGCTTCGTGCATGCGGTACTGCACGGTGAGCTGGCGGGTAATGGCATCGCCGTAGCGTTCGACAAGCCGCTGCATCATGCTGCAAGCATACCCTTGGGCGGCGGCCTCTTTGGAAAGGACGGTCGGCGGCAGTTGGCAGTGGTCGCCGGCTAGTAGGATGCTGTTGCCCCGTTGCAGCGGGATCCAGCAGGCCGATTCGGTCGATTGGCAGGCTTCGTCGACGACGACCCAGTCGAAGGTGCGATCGCCGAGAACGTCTTCGTCGATTGTCGTCGTGGCGCAGACGACGTCGGCCGAGTCGAGCACGTCGGCGATGATGTCGCGCTCCAGGCGACGGGCATCGGCCTTGTTTTGCTTCGCTTCGCGGCGCCACTCGGCTTTGGCGGCGTAGGCGTGGCGGGAGCGGGAGTCGCCGTCGGCTTTCTTGAACAGCGCCTCGGCGGTGCGGTAGAGCTCTTTCACCCAGCGCATATGTTCGTGCGACTCGACGACGGAGTCGAGCGTGTGCTGGCGGAGGCGTTCCATCACGCGGGCCGGATGGCCGACGCGGACGACGCGGACGCCTGCGACGACGAGCCGCTCCAGCAGGTTGTCGACGGCCGTGTTACTCGGCGCGCAGGCGAGGACATTGTTGCCTTCTTCGACCGCCTGGCGGATGAACTCGACGACCGAAGTCGTTTTGCCAGTGCCGGGCGGGCCGTGGATAATCGCGAGGTCTTCGGCGGAGAGGGCGAAACGAATCGCTTCCTGTTGCGATGGGTTGAGATGGGCGGCGGGATGTTCGGCGACGGGGTGCTCGTGCTCGGCGATCGGCGCGTGGGGGCGGAAGCGAGGTTGACGGTCGCGGTGATTTGTTTCGTCGAACGGGCCGAGGATGATCTGGCGGAGTTCGGCGCCGCGGCCCTTCGCCATGCGGAGCGACTGCAGCGCGGCCCGTTCGCGATTGCGGGAAACCTCGTCGACGGAGAGGTCGAGATCGAAGCGGTCGCCGTCGACCCACTGATCGAAGGCGACCTCGATCGAGCGGAAGTTGCGAGCGCTGACGACGCCGGGGTAGCTCTTCGACTCGTTGCTCGTGAGCGGCGTGAGGAGCACTGGCGAGCCGATGCGGAGGCGGTTCCAGGGGAGGTCGAGCGTGCGGTTGCGCTTGACCAGCGTGAGGAGGTGGCGGCCGTTGAGGCCGGTGCGGTGCTCTTCGATGGCGAGGTCGAGGAGCGTCTCGCCGGTGCGCTCGGCTGTTTTGCGCGTGCGGACTTGGCGGCGCTCGGCAAGGCGGTGGGCCTCGGCCTTGGCCTCGAGTTCCATCCAGCGATGGAAGCGGTCGTAGTACGATTCGGACGGGATGGCGGGAGTTCCGGAGGCAAGCGGGAGGTGAGCGAAGGGGGCGGCGAGGGTCGTTGATTGTACTGGTCGGAGGCTTGGCGGACGACCGCTGGGTTTTTGGCGACGAGGCGGGGGAGGATTGGGGGGGTGAATGCTGTGGGATGGAATGCGGGAGCGCGCTGCTGGACTGGTCGCTTAAGCGACCAGTCCGAGCAGGCGGGTCAGGGGTGCTTTGCGGGGGTGGGATTGTCATTTAAGGCGGCGGTGCGATGCCATTGGAGGAGATCGCGGCGTAGGGCGTCGACGCGCTCGGGATGTTCGGCGGCGAGATTCTTGCGTTCGTTTGGATCGGCGACGAGGTCGTAGAGTTGCGGTTCGCTGCCGTCGTACTCGGTGAGGAGTTTCCAGTTGCCGGAGCGGATCGCCAAGTCGGGGAGATTGTTGCGCCGCTGTCCCGGGCGATCTGGGGGACGGACCCAGTAGAGGGGTTTGGTGCGCTGCGGTTGCTCGGCGCCCAATAACGCTGCGCTCAAATCTTCGCCGTCGAGTTTTGCGTCGGTTGGGGCGTCGACGCCGGCGATGGTCAACAGCGAGGCGACGACGTCGAACGAGGAGAGGACCGTGAGATCGTTTGTCTTGCCGGCGGCTTCGGCGTCGAGAACGCCAGGTCCCCAAACGACCAGCGGCTCGCGGAAACCTCCTTCGTAGAGCGTTCCCTTCGAGCCGCGCAGATCGCCCGCTGAGCCGGCGCCGGGCTCGAAGCCGTTGTCGCTGGCGACGAGGATGATCGTGTTCTGGCTGAGTTGTTCGTCGTTGCGGATGAATTCGAAGAGCGGCGCTAGTTGGCGGTCCATGTTTTCGAGGACGCCGAGATAGAGTTCGCGCTTGCTGCCGTCGCCGCGGAGTTCCTTGGGCGGATGGAGCGGAGTGTGGACGTCGTTCGGCCAGACGTTGACGTAGAACGGTTTGCCGGCTGCGGCGGCGCGCTCGATGAAGTTTATCGCGGGCTTCACAAACTCGCTAGTTTCTTGGGAGCGTTCGACCCAGCGGACCTCGCCTTGGCCGAGCTTCTCGCTGGCGATGCCGAGAGGAAACTTTACGGGGGGCTTGCCGTCGTAGTTGTCGAGCAGCGGGAGGATGCGGTCGCCCATCCCTTCAAACTGGGTCAGCGATTCGTCGAAGCCGTAATCGCTGATGGGGGGCGCCGTGACGTCGCGGCCGCCGCCGAGATGCCACTTGCCGAAGTGGCCGGTGGCGTAGCCGGCCTGCTGGAGCATTCTGGCGAGCGACGGGGCGGCGGGATCGAGCCAGTCGCGCATGCCGCGGCGGGCGTTCTCCTGGCTCGCGGCAATGTAGCTGGTGATCCCCCACCGCGACGGATACTGGCCTGTGACGAACGCCGCCCGCGACGGCGAGCAGATGGGCGAGTTGACGTAGAACTGCGTGAAGCGGAGCCCTTCGTCGCAGAGGCGATCGATGTTGGGCGTGCGGGGACGTTTATCTTTGAAGTAAGGGAAGTCGGCGAAGCCGGCGTCGTCGATGAAGACGAGGATGATGTTGGGAGGCGTCGACTTCTCCTTGGCCAGAGAAGCCGAGGCAGATCCTAACAGAGCTGCACCAATAGCGACGACCGTGATGAGAAGTCGGACGGAGGCGGGAACAATGGACACGGGAAACCTCTCACTTGGCCGTACGAATGAACGATTTGGCCCGGTGGGCCGCCAAGTATTGAGAATAGTCGACAATCGGACTGCTGACGACTGATCGATTGGACCAAGCGCGCGGTGAGGAGAGAAAAATAGCTTGGCGTTTATTGATGTTCTTTACGCCAATAAATCTTCGACCACATGCCCATGGACGTCGGTCAACCGGAAGCGACGGCCTTGGTGCTTGAAGACGAGCTGCGTGTGATCGACGCCGAGCTGATGCAGGATCGTCGCCTGGAGATCGTGGACGTGGACGGCACCCGGGGTGAAGGCGTCTTTGGTGGGATTGAGCGGCTGGCCGTCGTCGCCGGCGATGTTGTAGCCGTAGTCGTCGGTGCGGCCGTAGGTCATTCCGGGCTTGACGCCGCCGCCGGCCATCCAGACGGTGAAGCAGCGAGGATGGTGGTCGCGTCCGTAGTCGGTCGCCGAGAGGGCGCCCTGCGAGTAGCTGGTGCGGCCGAATTCGCCTCCCCAGATCACCAGCGTGTCTTCGAGGAGGCCGCGCTGCTTGAGATCTTTCACCAGCGCGGCGGAGGCCTGGTCGGTCTCGCGGCATTGGTTGCGGATGCCGGCCGGCAGGCCGCCATGGTGGTCCCAGCCTTGGTGGTAGAGTTGGATGAAGCGGACGCCGCGTTCCGCCAAGCGGCGTGCCAGTAGGCAGTTGGCGGCGAATGTACCGGGGGTGCGGCTGTCGGGGCCGTAGAGTTCGAACGTCGCTTCGGTCTCCTGGGAGAGATCGGTCGCGTCGGGGACGCTCGTCTGCATCCGGAACGCCATTTCGTACTGGGTGATCCGCGACTCGATCTCGGGATCGAGTTCTTGTTCGAACTGCCGCTGATTGAGCGCGCTGAGCTTGTCGAGCATCGCGCGACGCCCTGAGCGGCAGACGCCGTCGGGGTTGCTGAGGTAGAGGACCGGCTCGGCGCCGGGGCGGAACTGGACGCCTTGGTGCTGCGAGTTGAGGAAGCCGGAGCCCCAGAGGCGGGCGTACAGCGGCTGATCGCCCCCATGCTTCGCGGTGACCAGGACGATGAACGACGGCAGGTCGTCGTTCATCGACCCGAGGCCGTAGGAGAGCCACGCCCCCAGCGAGGGGCGGCCGGCGATCTGGGAGCCGGTCTGGAAGAAGGTGATCGCCGGGTCGTGGTTGATCGCTTCGGTCCACATCGATTTCACAATGCAGAGGTCGTCGGCGATCGCGCGATGGTACGGCAAGAGGTCGCTGAGCCAGGCGCCCGAATGGCCATGCTGGGTGAACTTGAAGTGGGAGCCGGCGAGCGGGATCGACGATTGTTGGGCGCTCATGCCGGTGAGCCGCTGGGCGCCGCGGACTTCGGGGGGGAGTTGTTGGCCGTTTTTTTCGTTGAGCAGCGGTTTGTAGTCGAAGAGGTCTTGCTGCGCGGGGCCGCCAGATTGGAAGAGGTAGATGACGCGCTTCGCCTTCGCGGGAAGAGCAGGCGTGACGATGGACGACTCAGCGAGGCCTTGCTGCGCCAGCAATGAAGTCAGCGCGGCGCCGCCGAGGCCGGCGGCCGCGGCGCCGAAAAAGTGGCGACGGGTGAGGCTGGCGAGGAGAGGTCGTAGATCGGAGGAGAGAGGTCGGGGTTGCATGCGCTAGCGCTCGTAAATGGCGGCGTCGAGATTGAGGATTGCTTGGCAGGCGACGGTCAGTGCGGCTAGGTCGGCGGCGGGGAGCGAATCGTCGCGCGGGGTGTCGCCTAGCGTGAGAAGCTTAGTGGCGGCTTCTGCCCCATCGTCGTCGTTAAAGATGGCGAGTTGTTCTTGGTAGAGCTCGACGAGCAACGTTAGTTCTTGTTCATCGGGCTGGCGGCCGGCGAGGCGTAGAAAGGCCTCGGTGAGGCGATCTTGCGGAGCGGCGTGCTTCGTCGCCACAGCGGACGCCAAGGCGCGGGCGGCTTCGACGAACTGGACGTCGTTCAGCAGCACGAGCGCCTGCAGCGGCGTGTTGGTGCGGCCGCGGCTGATCGTACAGACTTCGCGCGACGTGGCGTCGAACACCAGCATGTTCGGCAGCGGGGCGGTTCGTTTCCAGACGGAATAGAGCGAGCGGCGGCGCAGACCTTCGCCGGTCGACTGCTGGTAAGCGGGCGACATGCTGTTCGACTCGCGCCACAGGTCCTGGCCTGGTTGGTAGGGATAGACTGGCGGGCCCCCTTGTTTGATGGCGAGCAGTTCCGACGCGGCAAGCGCGAGGTCGCGGATCTGCTCAGCGGATAGGCGACGGCTCGGGCCGCGGGCCAGCAAGAGATTGTCGGGATCGCGCTCGTGCAGTTCGCGGCTCGCGCGGGAGTCTTGCTGGTAGGTCGCCGAGCTGACGATTTGGCGGCAGAGGCGTTTCACGTCCCAGCCGTGATCGACTAAGTCGCGGGCCAGCCAGTCGAGGAGTTCGGGATGGCTGGGCGCCGAGCCTTGGCGGCCGAAGTTGTCCGGCGTGGCCGAGAGGCCGCGGCCGAAGAAGCCCGCCCACAGCCGGTTAACGAAAACCCGCGCCGTCAGGGGATGGTCGGGGGCGGTGAGCCAGCGGGC
>JBGSMO010000430.1:0-3224 GCA_041740115.1 Pirellulales bacterium | reverse complement strand
CAGGCGATGTTCGACGCCGGCGGCGAGTTGGAAGATCCAACGGCGACCGGCGCCTGACGGGGCGGCGGCCTGTTCGACCAGTCGGCCGGAAGAAATCGCCGGCGTGGCGCTGGCGGGGAGATCGAGCGTGAACCGCTGCGACACGGCGATCGGTAGTTGGAGGGCGAACTCCAGGTCGGCGCCGCGCTGCTCGGGCGCTGTTTGCCATTCGACTTCGACTTGCCCGGCGCGATCGACGAGCAACCCATACATGGAGAGTTGCCCGGCGGCGTTGGGCCAGAGGCCGACCGTCGCCGCCGCTGGCGCGGCCACGGCAGCGTACTGCTCGGCGTCGAGCCAGCGGCCGCGCAAGATGACGGCGTTCCAGGGGGCGAGCGAGACGACGCTGGGCGAGTCGTCAAGCCGCTGGACGTCGAATGTGGCGACTCCTTCGAGGGCGTCGCTTTCCGTGAGTCGAGCGACGTAGTCGGCGCCGGCGAGTTGCGCCCCGCCGGAGCGGCTCAGTTGGCGGCGCTCTTCCGTCTGCTGGACGAGACGTTCAAATTCAGCGCGTTCGATTGGCAGATACTGGGCGCCGCCGGTTGGCCATTCGGCGGTTCGTTCGGCGGGGACGAAGACGCGTCGGTATTGGAGCGGCGACGAGTCGGAGACGGCAGGCGACGTTGCAACCGCCGATTGTGCCTGCGTCGGCGACGCGACCATGGCGCCGAGAGCGAAGGCGAGCAGCGCGTCTGCCAGTCGGCGCATGCCGGGGCTCCGCGAAGGCTTCAACGTCGCGTTCATGGCGTCGTCTCGCGGATGTGACGCGTCGAACCTGACGCGGCGACGACGGCGCCTGAATCCTCTTGCCGTTCCGCCAGCCATGGCTGCGTCGCGGTGAGGCTGGCGATCGAACTGGCAGGCGCGGGTTGCGAGCCGCGCCGGACGCGAACGTCGGCGAGCAACCAACGGGTGGCGAGAGAGACGATCGTGAAGGCCCCGCCTAAGAAGATGGCTTGCACCAGTAGAATGGCGGCTTCGGGGTAGGCGGCGAGCGTCCCCACGGCGGCGATGATTGCCGCCAACCAGAAGCCGGCGGTGCGACCGAGTTTCGTGTAAAGGGCGATCAGGCCGACCGCCAGCGCGCCGGCGCCTGCGGCAATGATCAACCACGATCGGCGGACGAGCCGCACGCTGGCGTGCGGGGGCGAATCGAACGCGCTGTAGAGGTACTCGTTGGTCGACGCGGGAAGCTCCGGCGCCACGGTGGCGGAGGTCCACTTCTCGAGGTCGGCTTGCGATTGAGTCGGCTGGCGGCCCCAACTCCATTCGCGCCAGCCGAGGCGGTACTCGCCGTTCATTCCGTCGGGAGTCGTGACGACCGCCATGTCGCGGGGGACGATCAGCTGCCAAAAGACGGGGCTGCTCCCTTGAGCATGTTCGAGCTTGGGGAAGCCCGCGCCCAAGCCGGCGGTGACGGCTAGCCGTTGCGGCGCGTGACGGCGGAGCTCCAGCGTGTGGGCTTGGCGACTCTCGGTCGGCGTGAGGGGGACCGACAACACCTTGTCGCTGACGTTGGCGGGAATCGTCAGCCCATCAAGCTTCACTTCGAGGGGGCGTCCCTCAAAGTCGTCAGGAACCGTCAATTCAACTTGGGGAGCGCTCGTGCGGAAGCGGTAGACGAAACGGTCTTGGCGTTGGCCGCCGACGACCCAGGTTTGGATCCAGGTCGCTTCGGTCCGCAAGTCGAGCGGCTCGGCCCCGGGCGCCGATTCGAGTCGCAGCGCGAGCTCGCTCACCGGCTTCGTCGCCGTCGCTAAGAATAAGACGGGCTGTTGCTCGCCGCCGACGCCGGTCGACTCGGGGGCGGCGGTGCGCCAAAGTTCGTTCTGACCGTCGGCCCAGAGGGCGACGCGAGCTGTTCCGGGGAGAGAGGAAATGTTTGCTTGAGCGATCGCCGGTTGGACCGGCATTGCCAAAGGAACAATGATTTTCGACCGACCCAACTGCTGCGACTCATTCAGCGGATAGGAGGAGCGGATTTGCAAGACGAGCCGCCCCACGGTGGGGCGGGGCAAGCGAACCAAGAGACGGAGGTTGCCGTCCGCCGAACCGGCGGCGGCAGGCGCTAGGGGAAGAATCTCAATCGCGGATGACGCCAACGGCTTGCCGTCGAGGAGGAGTTGCAGGCCTTCGTTGGCGAGGAGTTCGGTCGCTACAGTCGCTGAGAGCTCGTTGGTCGGCTGGTATGCCACGTCGTACTGGAGCCGCTGTTCCACTTCTAAGGCGTCGTTGGCAAGTTCGCCCGCGACGATCGATTGGACAGCGATTGCTTGCTCTTGCTCGCTGACGTCGACCGCCACGCGAGCGCGCGGGAGGAATGTTTGGAAACGACGAACGTTCGCGTCGCGGCGGGGGAGCGCCGGCAGCGGCGTTGCGGCAAGAGGGGGGCTGCTGGGCGCCGGAACTGCTGCCGCTCCGTTCGGCTCACTCGCGGCGAGAGTCGCGGCTGAACCGTTCGCCTCGACCGACGCGATGCCGCTGGAGTTTTCGACTTGCACGACGGCCCGCCAGGCGTCGTCGCAATTGATCGCCAGAGCGCCGGGGAGCGTGTAGGCGTCGAGCATTTCGGGTAGCGGCAGATCGTGCAGCCCCAAGCCCGCTTCGCGCCGAAGCGTGAAGCGGACGCGGGCCTGCTGCAGATCGGATTCTTTGAGCGGCATGATCAGCACGCCCCCGGGGGTGACATGTTGCTCGGTGAGATCGACGACGCCCCCTGATTCGATCGGCTGCTCGGTGAGTTCCCACCCGCGGAGGTCGGCCCTTAATTCGAAGGTTCGGCCTCCAAGAAACTGGTAGTCAAGGGTGACGTCGAGCGTGGCCCCCTGACTCCCCAGGTTCATTGCATAGGTCGGAGTGACGCGGACTTTGCGCTGCCGCGGCTGCGTGTCAATTCCCAGCTGCCACTCGGCGCCCGCGCCGGAGAACGCGGCCAGCGGCGCCGGCGTGCGGAGCGCTTCGGGAAGTTCCAGCGGATCGATCTGCTCGACGCGGCCCGCGGCGTGAAAATCGGCGTGAAGCAGCTCGCTGGCGCGAACCGCCAGTTGGTTCCGTTGGCGGAAGGCGCCGACGACTTCGAAAGGCGAAGCTTGGAGCGGCGCGCTCGCATCGACGGCGCCGCTTTGCTCGGCGACCAGCCGCACCGGCGGCGGGGTCGTCGACGGTTGTTCGAAGCGGACTTCGAC
>JBGSMO010000414.1:0-10679 GCA_041740115.1 Pirellulales bacterium | reverse complement strand
GCCGCCGCGACCGCCGCCAGCCGGCTGACCTTCGCCGAGTCGTTGCTCCAATCCGCCGAATACGCCGCCGCCCCCTTCCCCGCCAGCGCCCCCGCCGCCCGCGGCACGCTGACGCGAAGAATCCATCGCCTCGTTAGTCCGAGATTCAAGGAGGAATCGAAGATGAAACTGCTGCTTGTACCCGCATTGCTGGCAACTGTCGCCGTGTTCCAAATTATTCGGATCGAAAGCGTCATCGCTGATGAACCGCCCGCTGCTCGACAGTCAGCGATCCCGATGAGCCATCAGCAAATGGACTTCGATCGACTTGCCAAGGAGTTTGAAAACTTCGCTCGCACGGACTACGTTATCGAACCGCCGGACATCGTCTCGATTCGGATTTCCTATCGTCTCTCAGAAGATGAGGATTCGCCCAGATCTTATTCAAACCTCCTTTCGAACGTCGCGACTCCACGGCTAAGGATCGCGGAGTGCATGGACGCGGCCCCGCGCCGTTATGTCGTTGGGATGGATGGATTCATTCGCCTCAGCAAGATCACCTCGGTTTACATCGCTGGGATGACGGTGAAGGAGGCCCAGGACGCGATTCAACGCAAGCTGCAGCCGCAAGCGATGAAAGTTGACGTTTGGCTTAGCGTCGCTCAGTTCAACAGCAAGGTCTACTACGTCATCACAAAGGGCGGGCAGCTAGGCGACGACGTTACGAGGTTGTCGATTCCATTTCCCGTCGACGGCAAAGAGAATGTTGCGAAGGCCTTGGCTCAAGCTTACGACGACGCAGACCGCAAACTCACGCCAAGCGAACTGGTAAGTGCGTCGCTGAGGCTGCTTCGACCAGCGCCGAACGGAGGAGAGCAGCGGGTTTATCCGATTATCTGGGACCCATCGGCTCAAGCGCCCACTCCCCTGACCAATCACGGCATCCTTCCGGGCGATCGGATCTTCGTTGAGTTGACGCCAGCTGCCGCTTTGCCCAAAAAAGCAGGTTCAGTGACGGATGCAACTGGACGCGAATTCATCATCGAACCGCGCTTCCTCCCGAACGTTCGCGGCTCCAGGAAATCAATGCCGACTGGCGCGGAGGGTGACCGCGAAGAACCGTCGAGCCTCTCCAGCCCGCAAGCAGAGGAAGCGGAGCCGGCGTTGCGTTACAGCTCCTTTTTCGATGATGCCGCATCTTCCGACAACCATCCGCCTGCAACGCTATCCGCTTCCCTTCCGGATGAAAAGCGATCTGCATTGGATCAGGAAATAGCGTTCAAGCGAATTGGAGATTCCAATTGCCTGTTGGCGGTTCGCAAATCCGCAGCTGACAATGTCTCGGGCGAACCAACCGAAGATTCCAACGTGAAACTAAGGGTCGCGCCTCGCTGGTTAGAAACAAGTCGTCACCGATTGCAACCGTTCGACACAATTAGAATCCGCGTCGCCCGTCCCCATCGCCCCGCTCACGCCCTCACCTGGGGCGACATTGAAGGCGAGTTCACTGTCACGCATTACGGCGACGTCGAGCTTAGCAGCGGCGTCGGAATCGTCGCCGTCGCCGGTCTGAACATCGACGAAGCTCGCGCCGCAATCGAGCGCCAACTCCGTAAGTCGATGCCCAACTGCGAAGTGCAACTCGCGCTCGGCACGCTCGCTGCGGAGAAGTACGTCATCTCGATTCAGCGACCCGACGGGACTGAAATCGCCGCTGGCGCACTTCGGCCGGGCAGTCTTTCTGAAGCGGAGTACTTCGACTTTCGCTGTTTCGTTGGCGATCTCGTTCCCATCCGTACAGTTAAACTGGAACGCAAGTTTCCCAGCGGCGACACCGAATCGATCAATCCATCAACCGTTTGGGACGTAGTGCAGGCACCGCAAATGGCTGCCATTGAACACCCTGTCCGCCCCGGCGATCGGCTGATCATCACCGTGGACCAAGATTGGAGTTCTCGTAGATACCCGCCTGTCTGGCTCGTTCCCTGCGACGTTGCTGGGAAACGAGATTATGGACAAATACGATTCCGACCGGGTTGGCGTGCGCTCTACAGCACGCAGTTCGATCACCCCGACGTCCAACGTCCCGCTGGCCCGAAGTACAGCCGCTAGCCGGAGGCCCACGGCCCCCGGGCGGCGCCAACGATTGGCGTTGAGTACCGCCAGGCCCATGTAGCCGCGGGCGACAGCCCGCGAACCCGCCGCGAGCGGGCGAGGCTAAATGGCCCTGGCGGGATGGCGAACCATTCGGCTCTGCCGCGAACACGGACCGCCGATCACTCGTTTACGAATCAAACCACTTCGTAAACATCCGCACCGTCGTCTGCCGACCCGCGCGAGCAATCGACCGCGTCAACGGAATCGATTTCGGACAAACCGCGACGCAGTTCTGAGCATTGCCGCAATCCTGGATGCCGCCCGGTTCCATGAGGGCGTCGAGACGCTCGCCCTTCTTCATGGCCCCTGTCTGGTTGTCGTTGAAGAGCATCGCCTGGCTGATCGCCGCGGCGCCGACGAAGCCCGTTTCGAATGCTTCGTTCTCGCGCTGCGTGAACTCGACGTCGCTCTCGCCTGGCAGGCGTTCGAGTTCGATCTTGCCGTATTGCGGGCAAGCCTCGACGCAGCAGCCGCAGGTCATGCATTCGCTCAAGGGGTAGCGCGTCGCCTGCATCTGTGGCGACTCCCGCGGTCCGGCGCCACGATCGAAGTAGTCGTCGACCTCGATCCACGCCTGCACCTTCTCGAGGGCCTGGAACATCCGCCGGCGGTCGACGCAGAGGTCGCGCAGCACGGGGAACTTGCTCATCGGCCGCAGTTCGATCGTTTCGTCATCGTCCAGCAGCCGATCGACGAGCGCCGAGCAGGCCTGGCGGGTCTTGCCGTTGATCAGCATCGTGCACGCGCCGCAGACCTCTTCGAGGCAGTTGCAATCCCACGCCACCGGCGTCGTCGACTGGCCGTCGGCGGTGGTCGCTTGCGAGGCGATCTTCTGCAGCACGCTGATGACGTTGAGGTTTGGCTCGTACGTCACGCGGTGCCGTTCCCAATGGCTCGCCTCGTCGGGCGCCTCCTGCCGGAGGATGCGCACCTCGAACGAGTGAGGCTTCTTCGACTGGTGTGAATGACCGTTAGCGTGGGAAGACATCGAAGGTTCCGCAGAATGGGCAGTTTTGCCGGGGTTTCTTGAATTGTAGGAGAATCAGTTCCCCTCGCCAACCTCGGCCAGATTGACGCGAATCAGTTCCTGGTCGTTGCGGGCGAAGACGCTCTGCATGGCGAACGCCGGATGCGACCAGACGGTCATCCGCCGCTGGATCGGCTGCAGCGGCTCGATTAGCTTCGCCCGGCTGATTTCGCGGTAGCTCTCGCCTGAGAGCTCGGCGGTGATCAGCTCGCCTTGCTCATTCGCGATGTAGACCCGTTGGCCGCTCATCTCGCCATGGGGGATGAGAAACGCGTTCCACCACCGACCTTTGCCGGTGGCGTCGAGCGTTTCCCACATCATCTCGCCGGTGTCGGTCTTCAGGCACCGCAGCTGGCCGTAGCTGCTGATGCCGTAAATGAAGTCGTCGGTGACGATCGGCGTCGGCATGATTGAGTGGATGCTGTCGTTCTTCAGGTCGTTGTTTCCCTTGCCGGAGGTCCAGAGCACGGTCGGCGTCACGCCGTCGGCGCCGAGGTCGATCATCATCGGCCCTTCGTAAAACGACGTGACGAAGAGCCGATTGCCGAGTTGCCGCGGCGTGGCGACGCAGAGCGCGGCCTGCAGCGGGAACGGAACCTCCCACAACACCTTGCCATCGACCGGATCGAGCGACGACACGTGCGACGCGTGCCACACGATTAATTGCCGCTTGCCGCCGAACTCCATGATCACCGGCGGGCAATAGCCGACCTCCGGATCGTCGAGAGCTCGCCAACGCTCCTCGCCGGTTCGCTTGTCGAAGCTCACCACCAGCGCCTCATTTTCGCCGCCCGCGAGAATGATCGCCTGATCGCCATCAATCAGCGGCGCCGCCGCGAGACCCCACGTCGGGAGCTTCGTCCCCACGGCGTCTGGAAGATACTTCGACCAGACGACGTCGCCAGTTTCAGCCTTGAGGCAGAACAAGTGCCCCACCGCGCCGAGCGTGTAAATCAACTCGCCGTCGACGGTCGGCGTCGTCCGCGGGCCGAGCGGATAACTGATGCCGTACGGCGCCTCGTATTCGTGCTTCCACAGCGGCTTGCCGTCGGCGGCGTCGAAAGCGAGGACCCGTTCGAGATTCTCTTCGGCCAGGCGATCGGTGACGTAAACGCGGCCTGCAGCGACTGCCGGGCCGGCGTAACCCGCGCCGATCGGCGCCGACCAGGCGCGTGGGAGTTCGCCCTCGGGGAGTTTTTCGACGACGCCAGCTTCGCGCCACACGATGTCGCGCTGAGGGCCGCCCCATTGCGGCCAATCTTCAGCGCGTAGCGATGATGAAGACGAATTGAAACAAACGGTTGCGACAAGCGTCAGCGAGAGCAGATGAAGCGTGCGGAACCAGGAGCACATCATGCGTGAACAAGTCAAGGTCATCGTGCTGCTCCAGGGGTGCGATTACTTCGTCGCAGCGGCCGGCTTGCCCGGCTTCACCTCGACGCCGTTCAACTGAAAGTCGTCCCAATTGCCGTTGTCGTCGAACGTGCCGAGGCCCACCTGGCCCCACGTGAACGTCTTGTCCTTCGCCGCCATCAGCGGCTCGTCCATGTCGTCGAAGAAGACTTCGATCGTCCCGTCGTCGACGCGGCGGATCACCCGCACTTCATGCCAGCCGGTCGTCCAGGGCGTCCCTTCGGCCGACTTCGTCGTGATCGGCGTTCGCGCCGCGTTGTTCACGATAAAAATCTGGCAAGCGTTCGGGTCCGACTCGGCGCCGAAGTGAACGTAGTAGTAGTGCGACGGATCTTGATACCCCCAAAAGATGCACATGTCGCGATGGGGGCCGGCATCGACGTTGGTGCTCTGCACTTTCGCCGTCAGCTCGAAGTCGCCGACCGTCAGGTCCTTCAGCAGCGCGAAGTTCGGCGGACTGCGGAACGGCGGCTCGTAGTCGCTCTTCCCCGTCGTGCGAAAGGCCTTCGTCGCCTTGCCCGCGGGACCCTTCAATTCGACCACTTCCCAAGAGGGCTTGGCGATTGCATTGGTATCAGACAGTTGCCAGCGCTCGATGCCGTTTTCGAAATCGTCCTCGTAGAGCAGCGGATAGGTCTCGGCCGCGAAGGCCGGTGTCGCTAGACAGCACCAGAGCGTCAAGATCATCGCGGTTCGCATAAGATCCTCGGTGAAAAGCAGAGAATGTTGACGCCTTATCCGCTTGCAAGAAAACCAGCGATCGCGAGACTCGCTAGCCGACGGTCGCTGGCTGCGGGGCATGAGTCCCCTTCGCCCCATTGGTCGCATGCTTCGCCTGCCGCTCGCGCCAGGCTTCCTCGATGATCTCAGCCCCGACCAACCCATAGAGCCGTGGACGCGGCGGAACGATCGACACGTCGACATCCTCGTAGCGCAGGTGCGGTTCGCCCTGGCCGTCGACCTCGGCGATCGTCGTCTTCAGCCACTTGCGGTTCTTCTCCTCGAACGCGTCGCACCACGCTTCCGCCTGACGGCGCTTCTCGGTCGGCGAGGCGTCGACGTCGATCCCCGGCATGTCGAACGCCGGCTTGTAGTGGGCGCCGCGGCATTCGTCGCGGGCCAAGGCGCCCTTCAAAATCGCCTTGGCGATCGGGAACATGTCGCGCAGCGACTTGGTGAACAGGACGTTCTGGTTCGTCCAATTGCCGGTGTCCGAGAGGGCGCACTTCTCGACTCGCTCCGCCAGGTCGTTCACCTTCTCGATCGCGTCACGCAGCTGCCCGTTCTCGCGCACCACCGTGGCGGCCTTCGTCATCACGTCGCCGAGTTGCTGGTGAATCAAGTACGGATTCTCACGGCCCGCCTCGCGCTTCAGCAGTTCGTCATGCTCCAGCTGCTTCACCGCGCGTTGACCGCGGAGGAGTTGGTCGTATTTCTCGTCGCCGGCGGAGTCCTTCAGCGACGCGAGCGACTTCTCGATGCCGGGCGCTGCGAACAGGCCGCTGAAGATGCACGACAGCAGCGAATTGGCGCCGAGCCGGTTGGCGCCGTGATACTGGTAGTCGCACTCGCCCATAGCGTACAGGCCGGGGATGTTCGTCTGCTGGTTGCGCGGCGAACCGGGAACCAGCCCGCCGGCGGCGGTGCGGTCGTAGTCGGCCCACAGCCCGCCCATCGAGTAATGAACCGCCGGGAAGATCTTCATCGGGACTTCCCGCGGATCGACCCCCTGGAACTTCTCGTAGATGTGCAAGATGCCGCCAAGTTTGCGATCGAGTTCCGCCCGCGGGATGTGCGTCAGGTCGAGATAAACGCTCTGCTTGTCGGCGTCGACGCTCAGACCGTCGTTGACGCAGACGCTAAAAATCTCGCGCGTCGCGATGTCGCGCGGCACGAGGTTTCCGTACTTCGGATAGCGCTCCTCGAGGAAGTAGTAACGTTCGCTCTCGGGGATCTGCTTCGGATCGCGCGGATCGTGCGGCTTCCGCGGCACCCAGACGCGACCTCCCTCGCCGCGAGCCGATTCGCTCATCAGCCGCAGTTTGTCGGCGCCGGGAATCGCCGTGGGGTGAACCTGAATGAACTCGGCGTTGGCGTAGAGCGCCCCGGCCCGTGCGGCGCGACTAGCTGCGGCGCCGGTGCAGGCCATCGACATCGTGCTGCGGCCGAAGATCAGCCCGCAGCCGCCGACGGCGAGAACCACCGCGTCGGCGGGGAAGGCGCGAATCTCCATCGTCACCAGGTTCTGCCCGATGGCGCCGCGGCAACGGCCATCGTCGTCGAGCACCGGACTCAGAAAATCCCACCCTTCGTACATCGTGATCTTGCCGGCGGCATGCCAGCGGCGAACCTGCTCGTCGAGAGCGTAGAGCAACTGCTGCCCCGTCGTGGCGCCGGCGAACGCCGTGCGCTTGAAGAGCGTGCCGCCGAACCGCCGCTGATCGCGGAAGCCTTCGGCCGTCCGATTGAACGGCACGCCGATGCGGTCCATCAGGTCGATGATCCGCGGACCCCAGTCGGTCATTTCCTTCACCGGCGGCTGGTGCTGCAGGAAGTCGCCGCCGTAAACGGTGTCGTCGAGATGCTTCGACTCGTTGTCGCCTTGCTGGCGCGTCAGTTCGTTGACGCTGTTGATGCCGCCCTGGGCGCAGACGCTGTGCGAGCGCTTCACGGGCGTGAGGCTCATCACGTCGACGTCGACGCCCCCTTCGGCCAACTTCATCGCGGCGGCCAATCCCGCCAATCCGCCGCCAATCACCAGAACGCGTTGCTTTGCCATGATCGCTTGCTTTCAATCCAAACGTCGTCTCGTTAAAACGCGGACGACCAGTCGTTGAGTTAGTTCGCCGCTGCGCTCGTCGCCGATTCAGCTGACTCCGACGGCGCGTCGTCATCCTCGTCCGGCAGCGGATCGGCCACTTTGTGGGGGTTCTCTTGAACGTCGCCCGTGGCGATCTTCGTTTGAATCATCAGGTCTTCTTGCGCGCGGATTTCACGAAGTTTTGCCGGGTCGTCGACCGCCGCTCGTATCCCGAAGAGCGCCGCGGCGCTCACTCCCATCAAGAGCAGGCCAAAGGCGCCGCAGACGTACGAGGCGCGACGTTGGGCCCGCGGGCTGGTCCAGACGCCCCAGGTGATCCCCATCGTCCAGATGCCGTTGGCGAGGTGGTAGACGCACGCGGTGACGCCGATGGCGTAGAGGACGACGATCACCCCGTTCTGCAGCGCTGCGCCTGCCGTGCTCGTGGCGTTGTAGGGCCGAAATTGCCCGCCCCCCATCGGCTCGACGACGTAATGGAGCCACGATTCATTGTGAAACCAGCCATGCATGTGGAACACGTGCAGCATGATGAAGAAGAACGCGATCACCCCCGTCGCCCGTTGCAGCGTGAAGCGGTAATTCGCCGCTAGCGGGTAGTTGTGCGTGTTGGGCATTCCCCCCTCTATGATCACAAAGCCAAAGATCGCATGGAACAGGATGGGAATGAAGATGAACGTCCATTCCACCAGCGGCAGGAGCGCGCCGAGCTTGTGGATGTTCAGCACGTTGTTCTGAAACGTCGCCGCCCCGTTGATGACGCTCGAGTTGACGATCAGGTGGACCACCATGTAGGCGCCCACAGGAATCAATCCGCAAAGCGAGTGGAGGCGGCGAATGAGAAAGTCATTGCGAGCCAAAAACGATTGTCGCGAGCTATCCACGGCGGCGTACTTTCCACGCTAACGGGGCTAAGGCCAACTCGGGCGAGCGCACGAGGCCTGCGGGAACCCCTGTCATAAGCGGTTCAGTATAGGGGACCTCAGGGGGGTGACAAGGCGGCGAAGCGGCCCGTCATGCATCGCCGGCGCACGAAAAAGGGCAAGTCGCGAGGACTTGCCCTTTCTTCGATTCGTCGTCTGACCCGCGGCAAATCGCCGGCGCGTCAGTTACTGGCGGCTTGCTTCTCGTTCGCCTCGTCGGCCTTGCGCTGGTACTCTTCAGCCAGATCGTTCTTGCCGAGCTCGCGGCACGCCTCGGCCATCTTGCTGAACATCTTCGGCTGCGGATTGTCTTTCAGCAGCGCCAGCCGGAAGAAGTCGGCGGCCTTCTTGTAGTTCTTTTGTTGCATGTAGGCGAAGCCGACGTTGTAATAGTTCTCGCCGACGTCGGGTTCCCAGCGAATCGCATCATTGAAGCTCTCGCGCGCCCGTTCGAACTCCTTCAAGTCCATGTAGGCGCGACCCTTGTTGACGTGCGCCAGCGCGTAGCCGGGTTTCTTGGCCAGGGCTTCGCCGTACGAATTGATGGCGTCGCGATGGTTCCCTTGCTGGTGATGCGTGAAGCCGATCCACAGGAAAATCCGCGGATCTTGGTAGCCGCTGCCGGTCGACGACGCCTGTTCAAAATCGCCGCGAGCCAGGTCGGGCTCGCCCATGTAGTACCAGCAGATGCCGCGGTACATCAGCGCATCAGCAACGTATTCCACGTCTTGTCCCGGAGGGATGTCGCTGACGGCTCGCGTGAACGAATTCACGGCGTCGCTGTACTGCTCGAGCATCCGCTGGGCGCGGCCCTTGCGATAGTAAGCGCGGCCCTCCTCCGGAAAGCGCCCTTCGAACTTGTTGATGATCGTGTTCGCGTCCGCGATGACGGACTTGAGATGGGCTTCCGCCATCTTCGCGTCCTTTTCCTTCTCGGCGAGTTTCAAGTTCGCGTCGGCTCGCAACGTGTAGCCGGCGACGAAGACTTCGGGATCGCCCCGTTTTTCGGGCTTGTACGCCGTAATGGCGCTGGTGAGAGCATCGATTGCTTTTGCATAGTTGTCTTGGAAGAGATAGACGTTCGCCAGCACCGCGAAATTCTCGTGGTCGGCGGGATCAATCTCCGCGGCTTTCTTGATGTCGGCTTCCGCCTTATCGAATTCCCGCAGCAGGGCGTGAGCGTAACCGCGGTCGCGATAGGCCCGAGCGTCGTCGGGATTCCCCGCGATCGCATCGTCGAGACGACGAATCGCCGTATTGGCTGCGGCGGCGTCACGGCTGTAGTTGACCAGAATGTGCCCGATGTTGGACAGAATCTTCGGATCGTTGGGCGCCTTCTCCATGGCGTAGTTGAAATCGGTCGACGCCGCGTCAAGCAGTTGTAGCTCGAGCATGCACTCGCCGCGGCCGTTGTACGCCGCCGCCAAATTGGGATCGCGGTCGATCGCCTGGGTATAGGCGCCGGCGGCGTCTTGGAAATCTTCCTGAGCTTTCAGGGCGTCGCCCTTGCCGAGCCACGCTTCGGGAAACGTATTGTCGGCCGCGATCGCCAGGTTGAATTGGACGAGCGCTTCGTTGTACTTCTTTTCTCCCAGCAAGCGGACGCCTTCGGCATGAGCCGTCAGCGCCTCCTGCGGACGCATGAGCTCTCCGGCGTCCGCCGGCGCCGTTTCTTGGGCTTGAACGAAAGGCTGCGAAAGAACCACGGCGGCCACGCTGCACGCCAACCATGCGAACTGCTTCAAACGACTCATGAAAAGTCCCTCGATCCGAGGAAAGAGCAAAAATGCCTGTGAAAGTGCCCGTGAAGAATCAGATGGAATCGTAGGTCTGGTCATCCAGAAAGAGTAGCCCGCGAAGTCGATCCGCGTCGGTTCATCGTAACACGGCCCCAAATCCCAACGCACGCGAATTGCCGCCCGCAACCAGCGGAAATTCGCGGGCGAGCGCGGACTGCGCAGAGGGCGCAGGTTTTGCCGCGGAGAGAGGCCAATCGCCTGCCGGCGCGCGGACATTCAGCGCAGCGGGTTATGCCGGCTATGCCGAGAATAGCGCCGGCTTGGCGAACCGCGATGGGGGGACGCGGCCAGCTTCAGCCCTGCGAACCTACTGCTTCGCCGCGCCGGCGAACGTCGCCGCGGGCTCTTCGTCGTCGGGAGTCGCCACTGCGTACCGGCCATAGGCCTTGTTGGTCCGCGTGAATTCCTCAGCGAACCCGACCGCCTGCTCGTCGGTGAACTTCCGCGGAATCGTCCGCTTCAGCTTGCCGAACTCGTAAATGTGAATCACATGGTCTGCCGGCGGTCCCGTCGGCTCGGGGGGCGCCGGGGCGGGCGCTGGCGCCGCGTCTTCGAACTTCGAC
>JBGSMO010000405.1:0-15733 GCA_041740115.1 Pirellulales bacterium | reverse complement strand
GCGCCGCCGTCGCCGCGGCCGGAGCCGTGCCGGAGCCCGCCGCGTTCGCATTGATCGCCATGGCCGGCGCCGCTCTCGCGGTCTCGCCCCGGAAGCAATAAGGCGGATGAAACCAGTTGCGGCCGATCGCAGCGGCACGTCGCCGCTGCGGTCGGCTAACGCAACTCGCGATGCAAGGAACAGGGCGGCAAATCCAAACTCAAAACGTCAAACGACCCCCAAGAAAAACTCACCACCCCGCAACGCCTATTTAGCCGCGTCGCTCGCGACGCGATTCGCGTCCCAAACCAACGCGGCTTGCCGCGACCCCTCGCCCGTCGCCCACACAAAGAATAGAACTAGAGAGTTAGTTCTTCTCGGAAAGGAATACCCATCATGAAACGTCGACGCCCCCCACGACGTACCCTCGGTTTCACCCTAGTCGAACTCCTGGTCGTCATCGCCATCATCGGCGTGTTGGTGGCCCTGCTGCTGCCGGCCGTTCAAGCGGCGCGCGAAGCCGCTCGGCGCTCCAGCTGCTTAAACAATGAAAAAAATCTCGCGTTAGCGTGTCTCAATTACGAGTCAAGCAAAGGCGAGCTGCCGTACGGCAGAAAATACAACGTCTGGGACACGTATACGTGGACTCAATTGGTGCTCCCCTATATCGAGCAACAGGCCATCTACAACCTTTACTGGACGTTGCCCGACTCGAAATACGTCGCTCCTTCCCCTCCGGCGGTCGGCCCCAACGGACCTTCTGGAGACGATCCGCGGATGCGGCAAGCGAGGCACACCCCGATTCCCATGTTCTACTGTCCTAGCGATCTGGGCGTCCCCAGCAATAACGAAACCGATACCCCAAATTGGGGACACCTCCGCGGAACTTACCGAGGATGCGTCGGCAGCGGCGACCTCTACGGGACTCGGTTTGACTCGCTCCAAGGGAATACCGAAAAATGGGCTCTGATTGGAGTATTTGGGGTGCGCGAAGAAGCTCCCCCGAAGTTGACGCCAGGCGCCAGGCTTGCCGAAATTAGCGATGGGACAGCCAACACGGTCATGATTTCCGAAGGGTTGGCCCCGACGGTGCCTCATTGGGGCGGGGCGTTGGGCGGGCTAATCTATGGGAACATCGGCGGTTCCTTGTTCACCACATTCCTCACGCCTAATAGTTCCGAAAACGACCGACCGATTGGACCCTGCCCCCAGGATCAACAGGACACCACCTATACCGCGCCATGCTTGTCGTTCGGCGGACATCCCGGCTCGACTGGGACCGGCGGCCGTGGGCATACTGCTGCTCGGAGTTTCCACCCCGGCGGCGTCAATGTGACGATGGCCGACGGATCGGTCCAGTTCGTCTCGGATGGCATTGATCAACTTACTTGGCGCAATCTAGGCACCCGAGACCTTGGCGACGTCGCAGCAGTGTCGGGCCCTTAGTTGATCTTTCAGGAAGTGACCGATTGTCTCGTCGAACTAGCACAGGAATTTAAGCATGTCGCGTCCCTCCACGGCGCTCATTTGTCTTTACGTCGGCTCGCTGCTCTCGATTGGCTGCCAGCAGAAAAACGAAGTTACCGGCAAGGTCACGTACAACGGCGAATTGGTTGAAAAGGGTTCGATCGCCTTTCGACCAACGGGACCGGGAGGACGGTCCTTTGGAGCGCCGATTGAAAACGGAACGTACAAGGTAATCGAGGCCCAGCCCGGTAGCTGGACCGCCGTCATCGTCGGGGTCAAGAAGATCAACTTCAGCATGAGCTCCGACGAAGCGGTCAAGAAGGCCAACGAAGCCAATGTGCCCAAGCATCTCGCTGGCCACGTCTCCGAGGCCGCTGATTACATCCCAGAAGACGCCGAAGGCAATAGTAAGACCGTCGAGATCAATTCAGGTTCTCAGACCCTGGACTTCGACGTCAAAGGCCCGCCTCGGTCGTAGCCTGCCGCCCGAAAATTCTTGGAACGACTCTGCAGAAAATGGCCGCCCGCTCTGCTAGGGTAATGTGAACTGATGTTCATATTGCTGCGTGCTGCTGCTCGCAATTGCGAACCGATTCGCCGACGAGCGATCCCAGGGTGTTCCCATGCCTGCGTTACGTCCACCGTGCGCCCATTTTGTCCTCCCCGCGCGGACAAAACTCGCCACATCAACCGACCCGCGCGCCCCAAAAAGCGAGCCGCGGGGTTCATCCCCGCGGCCCTGCAAAGCGACGCGCCCGCCCCTTCTCCCAGCCAGTTCGCTCCTCGCCCCGGTCCCAGTCAGTTTAGTCACCTCCAATCCATTTCCCACCGGCGACAAGTGGTCACTATATTCAACCTCCGCGAGTTCCCGCTCGTCCCGGCGACTTCAGGAGGCAAAGACCATGAACAAGGCGTTCGTCCGCGAGCCAGAACCTGACGGCCGGGCCTTCTGCCCCCTCTGCGGTTCGCTCGGCTCCCCCGTCGAGCACGCCGTGCTCGATCGCCACATCCGTCCGGCGTCCCGCGGCCTCGTCGGCGACTCGGCCTGGTTCTGCAGCTTTCCCCGCTGCGACGCGGCGTACTTCAACCTCTTCAACGCCATCGTGCGGGTGGAGGAGTTGAACGAACCCGTCTATCCCAAGGATCTCGACGCCCCGATCTGCGCCTGCTTCGGTTTGAACTACGACGACGTCGCCGCCGACGCGGCGGCAGGGACGCCGACCCGCATCCGCGCCAATCTGGCGCGAGCCAAAACGGCGGCCCGTTGCGAGGAACTGGCCGCGGACGGTCGCAGTTGCCTGGGAGCGATCCAGGAACTCTACCAGCGGCTGCGCGAGGAACGCGGAAGTTGATAGGACTTAATAAGTGTCGATGCGAGACGGCCGCCGTCACCGTTAGTGGTGAAGTTACGAAATGTCGTAAGCATTTCGGAATCTGACCGGTCGCCGCAGAATTGACATTTTCTAGGCCGAAAGTTAGGGTGAGGACATAGGCGTCCCACCTCGAAGGGGACCGCGGAAGGAAATGGATTCCAACTTTTCTTGAGATCAGTTCTTGTTCATCGGGCGGGCGCTTCCGTCTTTGTCGGTTCTTGTCTGTGAGCGTCAGCCTGGCGGCCCTGCCGTGTTGGGGCCGTCTGAATGTTCGTACGTTCGCTGTATGGCATCCGGAGTTTCGGCGCTGGTTTTTGTCCGAGAGCGGAGCCCGTTCCCGGGCCATCGGGCTGCTCCGCATTGATTCGACTGCTTGAGTTACCTCACGGTATTCGTTCGATACGCCACTTTTCTCATCGTCTTCGTGGGAGTTCAGCTAATGAGTTGCTTCATGAGTTCGTGGTTTCGCTCGACGCTTGCGCTCGTCGTCGCGGCGTCCTTCAGCGTGAGTGCGGCTAACGCACAAATCTTCGACGACTTTTCTGATCTCAACGATACGGCTAATCCGGCTTGGATTCATCTCGACGGCCTTGTTGGCTCTAGCGGTCAAGCGTGGGACGCCTCTACCGGGCAATACCATCTCACGGCGCCGAACAACGGCTTTGCCCTGCCCAACACGGGTAAGCTCGGTTTCGTCGGCAGCTACGTCGGCACGAGTTTCGGTGACGTCGCCGTCGCAGCCGACTTCGTTCAACCGGCCACAGCACTCGCTTTCGGACTGATGGCGCGCGCCGACGGCAACAACGCCTTCAACCAACTCAAGGGCTATGGCTACGTCTACGAGCCACTGGCCGCGGGCGGTTTAGGGGAAATGGTCCTCTACAAGATGGTGGGAGCCACTCTCGTCGATATTGGCTCGCAGCAGGTCACGCTTGACTTAAACACGAAGGACTACACATTCTCGCTTCAAATCACCGGCACTCAATTGCATGGGCAGGTGTTTGAGATTGGAGGCGGCATGGTCGCGGAGAGGTTTGCCACGGACGCCACCTATGCCAGCGGATTCACCGGCGTGTTCGGGTACAGCGGCGAGGCGGCGGTAATTGCGACGGACTTTACGATCGACAATTTCACGGCTCGCGTGCCGGAACCAGCGACAGGACTCTTGGCTGCTTTTGCCCTGGGCGCGACCTTGATCCGTCGGCGGCGCTCGCACTCGGCTTGAGTGATTGATTTCGGCTTCGCGTCAACACCTAACGAAGCGCGGGGCGCCGATTTGCCGGCGCCTCGCGTCTCCTCTGAATCGCAAATACTGATGATGGAGAACAGGCGATGTTCGTAGAATCTGGCCTCTTCAAGTCGAAGTTCCTGGGACGCGTTATTCCGGGCCGTCTGCTCGTGGCGGTCGCCGTCGTAACGTTGATGACCTGCGGGGAGCTTCCCCGCGCCGCGGCGATCGTCGTGACCGACGACTTCTCGGACGGCAACGACACGGCCAATCCGGCATGGACCCACCTGTACAACGCCGCCGGCTCCACGGGGCAGACCTGGGACGCCTCAGGCGGCAAGTACCGCCTGCACGACCCGACGACGTCGACTTTCGGCAGCACGCTGCCGGGTTTGGAGGGATATGGCTTCGTCGGCTCCTACGTCGAGCCGACGTTCACGGACGTCCGCGTGACGGTCGACATCGTCGATTTCGTCCCTCCCGATGTTCAGTCGTCATTTTTCGCCGTCGCCGCTCGTTTGAATGGGAACAACGAACTCCCGACGGAGGAAACGGGGTTTCCCCTGCATGGATACAGTTACCAGTACGAAGGATCGGCCGCTGGCGGCAGCGGGGAAATGGTGCTGAACATTCTCAGCGGCGACGCTCTCAGGGACGTTGGTTCGTTTCCGCTGACTCTCGACGGCGCCAAGGATTACCGAGTGATCTTCGAGGTCATCGGCAATGTGCTCCATGGGCAGGTCCTTGAACTCGACGGCGGCGGCAACGTTGTCGCGACAGTAGCCGACCAGACTCGCGATCTCGACGCGGATCCTCCCGGCATCAGAAACTGGGACGGCGATCCGAACACGCCCGACGCCGAGTTCGTCCCCTACGCCAGCGGTTATTCCGGCGTCTATGGGATCGGTCATGTGTTCTACACCGACGCTGATTTTACGATCGATAACTTCCGGAGCGAATCGCTAGGAGCCTCCCTGCCTGGCGACTTTGACGGCGACGGCGACGTCGATGGAGTCGACCTGGCGCAGTGGAAGGACGACTTCGGCGTTAACGACGATTCAGACGCCGACTTGGATGGCGACACCGACGGCGCAGACTTCTTGATCTGGCAGCAGAATTGGACCGGCGCCCCAGTTGCAGCGGCGGCAGCCGCAGTGCCGGAACCGGCGACGCTGGGAATGGCGGGGATGGCGACGGCGCTCGTGGCGGCGGGGGTGCGCCGCCGCAAGAGGTCGTAACTTTCATCATGCCGTTGGCACGCCGCGATTAGCGATAGTGTGGGGCAGTGGGGCATCGCAACGGAACGAGGTATACGATGGAAGTGGTTGGCTCTCCGAAGCGTCGCCGCGGCTTTACCTTGGTCGAGCTTCTGGTCGTGATCGCGATCATTGGCGTCCTGGTGGCGCTGCTGCTCCCGGCGGTTCAGGCCGCTCGTGAAGCGGGGCGGCGTGCACAATGCCTCAATAATCTGAAGCAGTTTGGGTTGGCGCTGCAAAATTACCACTCGGCGAAGAATACGTTTCCGCCGAGCGCCGTGATGAAGCAAGATATGTTTCAAGTCTATGCCAGCGGCAATGCGATCCTACTACCATACTTCGAACAGGCTGCCTTGGCATCGCTCTACGACCATTCGCAGCGATGGGAACGCCAGAAGCCTGGCGTTGTGCCAACAGCAATCGCAATGTTTACCTGTCCGTCCTCGGACGCAACCAATCCTATGGTCGATCAGGCGCTTGGTAATGAGGTTCCTGACGTTGGTTCGGTTTTTGGAATCTCCGAGTACGCATTCTGCATGGGCTACACCGATGCGTTTTGTATTCGTGGTGGTATCCCTGCCATCCCTAACATCAAGCCTGGGACGATTCCAGCGACCCAGCTAGGGGTGTTCAATCTTGCCTGGGGAGCTGCTATCCGGCAAATTACCGATGGTACGAGCAATACCATGGCGATGGGAGACGCCAGCAGCGATCCTCATTGGAAAGTTTGCCACCTCACGGGATGCAATGAGAGTTCCTTGAAACCCAGGCTGTCAGGTGACTTACCGACGGCCGAGGTTGGGTGGGTTATTGGCGAACCTAATAGCCCGGCTTACTTGAGTAAACTTGGCGCTCGAGGAAGTATTCACGGATGTACCGTTGAACGAATGAATAAGTATCCGGTGACAGACACTTTTCTCAGTAGCCCGCAATACATGGCGGATAACATCAAGTTCTCAGACGCAAACAATAGGTATCCAAATCACTATTGCGCGCCAAGTTACGAGGGCGGTACTCACTCGGCGAGCAACTTCCGCAGCGATCATCCCGGCGGTTGCAACTTCCTGATGACGGATGGCTCGGTCGCGTTCATGGATGAGGGCGTCGATATGACCGTCTATCGCGCCAAATCAACGATCAGCGGCGACGAGACGTTTTAGTGTCCCAGTAGGTCGGCCGATTCCCTTCTCAGCTTCTGCTGAGTAGAGTGGTCTACCCTTCTTACCGAATTCCTTCGTAAGGATCTTGCCATGCGTTTCCTGCTCTGGTTGGCCATGCTCTCGTCACTCGCGCTCGCCGCTCCTCGCTGCGTGGTCGGCAAGGAGGCAGTTGCGGAGGCGCCGGCGAACGCTGCTGCAGCCAAGTCGGGCATCCCTACGGCCCTGCAGGATTACGTCACCGCGGCCGACGACACCTACGGTTACGAGGTCGTCGGCGCCGAGCGTATTGACGGCTGCACCGTCCACAAGCTGGAGCTGACCTCCCAAACGTGGCAAGACATTCTCTGGAAGCACGCTCTCTACATCTACGTCCCCGCGAACATCCAGCACAAGCAAACGGTGCTATTGTTCATCACGGGCGGCAAGGTCGGCGGCACGCCGGGCGGCGATGACGTGAAGATGGCGGCGAAGATCGCCCAGGCGGCGGCGATGCCGGTGGCGTTCTTGCATCAGGTGCCGAACCAGCCGCTGTTGGGGGACAAAGTCGAGGATGATCTCATTTCCGAGACGTTTCTACGTTACGTCGATAGCCGCGACGCCACCTGGCCGCTCCTCTTTCCCATGGTGAAGAGCGCCACGGCGGCGATGACGGCGATCCAGGACTTCGGCCAGAAGCAGTACGACGTCGACGTCGAGCAGTTCGTCGTCACCGGCGGCTCGAAGCGCGGCTGGACCACTTGGCTCACCGCGGTGGCGGATGACCGCGTCGCTGGGATCGCGCCGATCGTCATCGACACGCTCAACCTCCCCGCGCAGATGAAGTATCAGCTCGAAACTTGGGGCCAGTACAGCGAGCAGATTGGCGACTACACCAGCAAGGGTTTAGTCGACGTCATGCAGAACCAGCCGGAGATTCCGCTCTGGCAGTGGGTCGATCCCTACACCTATCGCAGCGTGCTGAAGCTGCCAAAGCTGCTGATCAACGGGACGAACGATCGCTACTGGACGGTCGATGCGACGAACATTTATTGGGACGACCTGCTGGGCGAGAAGCACGTCCGCTACGTACCGAACGCCGGGCACGGGCTCGATGACGGCAAAGAGGGGGCGCTCACGACGCTCGCCGTGTTCGCGCAGCATGTGGCCGAGGAGAAGTCGCTGCCGGAACTGAAGTGGAACCACGAGGGGGACGACGGCGAGTATCGTCTCAAGATCAGTTCGACGCCGACGCCTGAGTCGGTGCGGCTGTGGGTCGCTCGGTCCGACACGAAGGACTTCCGCAACGCCAAGTGGGAAGCATCGGAGCTACGGGTCAACGACGAAGCGGGCGGCGACGGCGAAGAGTTCATCGGCGTTGTTGCGAAGCCTGAGAAGGGACACATCGCCCTCTTCGGCGAAGCGACCTATCGGCAAGGGCCGTTGCCGTACAATCTCTCGACGACGCTGCGGCGCGAATAGAGAGCAAATAATAGACTGCGTCACGTTGACCAGCACGTCATCCTGAGCGGAGCGAAGGATCTAGCGAATCTAGTGCGCTGCTAGATTCTTCGCTCCGCTCAGCATGACGGCGGTTGAGATGACTGCGGGCGCGGTTACTTCCCTTCCTTCTTCAAATTCGGCTCGTAGGGAACCTCGGCGAGGTTGATCCCTTCGAAGGGCCGCGTCTTGGGAAGGACTTCGACGCTGGTCGAAACCTTGAAGGGGAACGTCCCGCCCGAGTCGAATTCGAGTTCGACGAACGACGCAGTCCAACCTTTCTCGGGCGTCGTCACCTTGGCGACGTAGGAACCGTCGGCCTCCGCCGTAAGCGGCGTGCTGTGGTACGCCTTGCCGATCGTCTCCACGCGGAAGTCGCGGGCGTTGGGATTCGCGGCCTGCCAGAGCATGACCGACTTGGGAGGCGTGTCGGAAGTGACGCGGATCGAGCCGTCATCCTCAAATGTCCACTCGATTTCGGGCCGTGGCCGATCGGCGATGATCATTTGATAGAACGCGACCATGCTAGTCACTGCGTCGATGCTGTTATCAACCCCATGATCGGCGTTCGGGACGTAACGCAGGTGCTTTTCGCCCTTGAGATCGTCGAAGTAGAACTGCGACGAATCGGGGCAGAAGAATTGGTCGCCGCTGCCATTGACGATGTATTTGGGCATCGTCAGCTTGTCGAGATAGAAGTAGGGGTCTTCGATCGCATATAGTTCGTGCATCCGCGGATGCGTCGGCCGCTGCAGGATCTTGTGCTGGTAGTAATTGCCGACGGCCGTGGCCCAAAAGCCGTAGACGGCGGCGTGGTGCTGCATGGTCTGCTCGCAATTGACGACGTCGATGACGATCGGGATGATCGCTTCGACGCGGGGATCGGAGGCGCCGATCATCCAGGTGGTCCAGCCGCGTTTCGAGGCCCCGGCGACGACGAACTTTTCAATCTTGGCGTCTTGCTGGGCCGACCATTCCTGCAGGCAGTCCATGGCGCTGGCAACGCTTTTGACCATCGGCAGCCGCGGCAGCCACGTGGCGTCGCCCGTTTCGAGGAATTTCGCCCAGCCGTAGCCGATGAGATCGTCTTCCTTCCGCGGCTTGCCGTCGCCGTTGAACGTCAGCGGCTGGTTCGGCACCATGCGTAGCTCGGCGACGATGCTGCCGGTGGTTTCGGCGATCGTTTTGACGACCACGTTAGCGTCGTCGGGAGCGGGCCGGTCGTTGGCGCCGCCGGCGACGATGAGAAAGGCCTTGTCGGTTTTCAGTTCGGTCGGCTTCACGACGACGAGGTAATGTTCCCACAAGGCGCGATCGACTTCCGGAGCTCCGCGCCAGCCCTGGGAAGTGAGCTTGATGACGGTCGTCTCGGCGGGATTCCCGGGGATCGTCTTGACGACTTCCCATTTATAGTTGGGGTCGGGCTTCTGCACGTAGTCGATCAGCGGCGACGCGTCGGTCGCGGGAACGGCTTCCCTCGCCTCCGCAATGTGGGCAACGCAAAGGACGAGCGCGACGAGCCAGATGGGAAGCAAACGCATCGACGAGTCTCCAGAGGTGGGCGCTTTGTTTTGAATGGTCGCAGGGTATGCAGTTGAACCGGTTGTTCCGCGTCAATGTCGATCGCAGTAGTCGATCGTCACGCCGCCGCCGGCGTACAAGGCAGCGATGCCGGGTTGATGTTTCTGCTGGATCATCGGACGGCGCAGACTGAGCTTCGGCGTCAGCAAGCCGTCGGCGACGGTGAAGGGTTCGTGGAGCAAGCGGAACCGTTTCACTCGCTCGTAAGGGGGCAACGATTCGAGTTGCGAGCGAATACGCTCGCAGTAAAGCTCGACGACGGCGGGCGCTTCGATGAGGTCGACCGGCGACGTCGCGGAAATGCCGGCCTCGGCTGCCCACTTGCTGAGCAGGTCGAAGTCAGGAACGATCACCGCCGCGAGATAGGGTTGATTGTCGCCCACCACCATCGACTGAAAGATGAGCGGTTCGCGGCTCAGCACCCCTTCGATGTGGGTCGGCACGGCCTTCTTGCCGGTGGAGAGGGCGATCAACTCCTTCTTGCGTCCGGTGATCGAGATGAAGCCGTCGGCGTCGATGGCGCCGAGGTCGCCGGTGTACAGCCAGCCGTCGCGGATGGTCTGTTGCGTGAGCTCGGCGTCCTTCCAATACTCCTTCATGACGTGCGGGCCGCGGGTGAGCAGTTCGCCGTCGTCGGCAATGCGGACTTCGATGCCGGGGATCGCCTTGCCCACCGCACCGCGGCGAAACTCCTCGGGCGACGATATTGAAATGACGGGCGACGATTCGGTCAGGCCATAGCCGGGCAGCATCAGCAGGCCGCGTTCATGGTAGAAGTCGAACGTGGCGACCGGCAGCGCCGCACCGCCGCAAATGCAGGCCCGCAGATTGCCGCCGAACAACTGCGGCAGCGTCACCGTAGCGCCGGCCGCCTCGGCCTCGGCGATTTTTTGAGCGACTCGTTGGTAGAAGTAAGGCACGCCGTTGATGAGCGTCGGCTGCGTGCGGGCGCAGTCGGCGATGACCGTGTCGCGGCTCTTCGCGAGAACGATCTGCGAGCCGCCGACCAGCCAAGCGTAAAGGTCGCAAGTTCGCGCGTAGATGTGGCTGAACGGCAGGAAGTTCATCCGCCGTTCGCTCGAGGGTTCCGACAGCCCGTTGATGACGGCGTAGGCATTTGAGCTGATGTTGGCGTGCGTGAGGGCCACCGCCTTCGGTTCGCCGCTCGTGCCGGAGGAGTAGAGAATGGTGGCGATTGATTCGGGGTCGAAAGCCGCCAGCCGCCGCTCGATCGCTTGCCGACCTTCATCGAGGGAGAAATTGGCGAGGCGCTGGAGCAGAGAGGGCGTCTCGCCCGCGGCTTCGATCAATTCGATCGACTCGGCGCTGAGCAGGTCGGGCGATTGACGCTGCAGATCTTCCGCCAGACAGGCCTTGGCGATGATCGCCAACCGCGGTTCGGAGTGGGCAATCTGCGCAGCCGCCGCCGGCGCGGGGAGCGAATCGTGCAACGGCACGTTGATCGCCCCGAGCAACTGCATCGCCAAGTCGGCCACGATCCACTCGTAGCGGTTGTCGCTCCAGAGGACGATCCGATCGCCTGGCTCGATGCCGCGGCGAGCGAGCAACGCCGACATGCGCGTGACGTCGTCCGCGATCTCGCGCCAGGTGATTTCGCGAACCGCGGCCTCCAGGGGGAGAAACACCGCCGCCACGTCGGGAGTCGACTCGGCGTGATCGAATAGCGCCCCGGCCAACGGTCGTTCAACCGCCGTAGCGGCAGACAGCTCAGTCGCCATGCAAGACTCCTACTTCTCGCAGCCAACGAAGATCAGTTTCGGACAAGACTGATGACAAGAAGCCAAACGAGCAACTCGCTTGGCCGCGGTTCCAGTGTAACACGAAGTCGTCCCGCGGGAGCAACCCGCCAAGTTTTGCAGCGCGGTCGCCTTGCCCCGGCTGCCGACGGGCGATTACGCTACAGCGGTCGGCGTCGACGCCCTTCGCATCAAGCTCTCGCGGGCCGCGATGGCGTCGACGAGTCGACATGTCGAGGAGGCCGGCGACCGGAATCAACCGGAGCCGGCCACTCGCTCGCCCTCTTCCTGTTTCATTCTCTTCGTTTTTCATTTCATGACCGTTCGAGGGACGTTTGATGAACCTCATGCTCTGGCTCTCCTTGGCGCTCGTCGCCGGCGAGGCGGCTCCGCAGCACTCTGCTGAGTTGATCTTTCCGCTCAACGCCCAGCACAACCACGCCGCCGGCGTCGTGGAGTGCCCGAACGGCGATCTGCTTGTTTCGTGGTACCGGGGCGAGGGGGAGCGAAGCTCCGACGACGTCGCCGTGTACGGCGCTCGTCGCCGCGCGGGCCAGGAAGCCTGGAGCGAGCCGTTCGTCATGACCGATACGCCAGGCTTCCCCGACTGCAACACCTGCATGATGATCGACCGCAACGGGCGGCTGCAGCTCTTCTGGCCGCTGGTGATCGCGAACTCGTGGGAGTCGTGCATCACCAAGCAACTCACGAGCACCGACTACACGTCCGACGGCTCGCCGAAATGGGAGTGGGAATCGCTGGTGCTGCTGAAGCCGGCCGACTTTGCGCCGGCGGCGAACGCCGAACTCGACAAACTCGTGGAGAAGTACAAGTTGCTGCTCACTGACGAGTTCCGCGCGGAGATCGCCGAAGGGCGCAAGAAGATGGCCGACAAGCTTTTCCAGCGTCTCGGTTGGCAGCCGCGCTGCAAGCCGACGGTGCTGCCGAGCGGCCGTATCCTCTTGCCCCTCTACAGCGATACCTATTCGCTCTCGATCATGGCGATCAGCGATGACGACGGCAAAACATGGTACGCCAGCGAGCCGCTCCTCGGCTTCGGCGCCATCCAACCGGCTGTGGTACGGCGCGACAATGGCGAACTCGTCGCCTACATGCGCGACAACGGCATCGAGAATCGCATCCAGTCGGCGGTCTCGAAGGATGACGGCCTCACTTGGGGCCCGGTGACGGCGATGGAGTTCGCTAATCCCGGATCAGGGCTTGATGCCGTACGGCTTGCCAATGGCCACTGGGCATTGATTTACAATGACGAACGGGAAGGCCGCAATCGGTTGGCGGTGTCGATTTCCGACGACGAAGGAAAAACCTGGAAGTGGAAGCGGATGTTGGAAGAGAAGCCAGAAGGTTCGTTCGACTATCCGGCGATCATCCAGGGGAAGGACGACGTGATTCACGCCGTTTATAGTTACGACGGCGACGGCGGAGAAACCATGAAGCATGTGGCGTTCAACGAGGCGTGGGTGCAGGAACTAGGCGAGTCGAAGTGAGTTGTCGAAACGACTTGCTCCGAGGGCCTTTGAGGAGATTCGCGTGATGATTCGTCAACAAGTCAACATGGCAGCGGCGTGCGCGGCATGGACGCTCGCCATCGCCAATAGCGCGTCAATCGTTCGCGGCGAGGTCCCTCCCGCTCCGGCCGGTTACAGCAGCGAGACGGCGATCAAAGCCGCCTTCTTCGCCGGCATGCTGAAGACGATCGACGTCAATCTCCCGGTTCCCGATTCGGTGCAGGTCGAAAAAGGCGTCGAGTACGGTAAAGGGGGCGACGTCTCGCTCAAGCTCGACCTTTACCAGCCAGTCGCCGACGGCAAGTCCGACGCCGCGTTGCGGCCGGCGATCATCTTCGTCCATGGCGGTGCGTGGAAAGGGGGCAACCGCGAGATCTATCACTACTACTGCGTGAAGCTTGCCGAGCAGGGATACGCCGTCGCCACCGCTTCCTATCGCTTGAGCGACGTGGCGCCCTTCCCAGCCGCGGTGCAGGACGTGAAATGCGCCGTCCGTTGGCTGCGGGCCAACGCCGAGCGACTCCACGTCGACCCCGACCGCATCGCTATGGCCGGCGGCTCGGCTGGCGGGCATCTTTCGATGATGGCCGGGTACGTTACCGACAATCCTGAACTCGAAGGAACCGGCGGCCACCCCGAGGAAAGCAGCCGCGTCCAAGCGGTGGTCAATCTCTACGGGCCGACCGATCTCACCACCAACTTCGCACGCGACAACGACGTCGTGGTGAAGTTCCTCGGCGGCGAGTCGTACGCCGACAAGCCCGAACTCTACGCCCTGGCGTCGCCAAACACGCACGTCTCGGCCGACGACCCGCCGACGCTGATCTTGCACGGGTCGATCGATACGGTGGTGCCGATCGCCCAAGCGGAACTGCTCGTCGACAAGCTCAAGGAGGCGGGCGTGCCGTACGAGTACGACCGCGTCGAGGGTTGGCCCCACACGATGGACCTCGAAGCAAACGTTAACCGCCACTGCCTAGCGAAGATTGAGGAGTTTCTCGACAAGCATCTGCAGCAGACGCGGAACTAGCGAGGGCTGCGCAGCTTCGCGTTGGCGCCGCTAACCCTCTGGAAAATAGTTGGTCACCGAACTTGGGGACCGATTGCGAGGTTCAATCGAGCGTCATCTGAGATCACTCAGCCGGCGGGGGCCCCGGTGATTGTAATTTCGATTGCTTGCCCACCCCCCGCAATGTCGATTTCTTGAGCGTTGCCTTGGGCATCCTCGGCGATGTAGTCGAGCACTGGGGTCACTGGCCCCGCGGTTGCCTCTTCCCGAGTGGGGGGTTTGACGTCAGTGCGCAAGCCGCGGACAAGCGCTCGATACTTCCCTGGCGTCGCCTTTTCAGCTGTGAACTCGCCGTTCTGAATTTGGGCACCGAAAGGGGTGCCAGAAGCGACGGGGTGGAAGGCGATGCTCCCTTTCTCGATGGGAGCGCCGTTGTAGGTGACTTTACCAGACACCCCGGCGCCGCCGCTGCCGCCACAGCCAAGTGCCGAAAGGAATGCGAGCGTAAGGAGCAGGTTAGGCTTCATGCGATGCCACGTTGATGCGAGGGAATGGTTGAAGCGGACAAGCCTTTCACGCTGGTCGAAGCGTCGACTAACCGCCGTTAGGGAAGGCTAAGCGTCTCATCGTTGGCAGCGGTTCCGATCGCGCGCCAAACGGCGACGTCGATTCCGTCATTGACGAATTTGATCGATCCGTCGACCATCGAAACATTGACGCCGCCCGGATGAACGCTGCGGGCCGCGGCGAAACTTCTGGCGGCGCCTTGGCCTCCTGGCGCCCCGCTAGACAATGGCAAGCATGGAGCTAAATACTCGTTATCACCATGTTCGTCAGGACATAGCCCGTAGATCTCGTCATCCAGCGTACTGTTGGGCGTGGTGTACGCGGAAAAGAGAGAACCGCCCATATTTCCGTAGATAGTTTCGCCAATGGCGCCCCCCCATCCCGGAATCGTCGGCACCAAGCCCTCAGAGAATGCCAACGTGTTGGAAGTTCCGTCGGTGATTTCCTTCAGTCGGACGCCGGGGCTCAGTTGCTTGGCGGCGACTCCTAAACTATCGACGACGCCGAACGCCCCTTTCCAGGCGTAGCGTGAAATCACTCCATCCACGGCCTTCACCCGATCGCCATAGGAATCGCCGGCGCCCACGCACCCGCGGTAAGTGCCGCGCCAGAAGCCGTAGGGAAGCGTATCCATTTCGTTGGCCGTCGGCGTGTTGTCGCTCGGACAATAGTAGAGCGGGATCTGCGAGTGGCGGGCCTGCCGGAGACGGACGTCGTCGCCGATCGGACCGTTGCTGCCGGGCTGGGCGGTGCTGAACTTGGCATCGGGGTAAGTCCAGTAAAGCTGATAAACGGCTTGCTGTTCAATATTTGGGAGGATGGCCTGCGTCCAGGTGTAGGTGTCCCATTGGTCGAACTTACGGCCTGGCGGAAGTTGCTTCTTGCTCGCTTCGTGATTCAGCGAGCCGAGCGACAGGTTCTTCACGTTGTTTAAGCAGGCCGTCCGTCGTGCGGCTTCGCGGGCCGCCTGCACGGCCGGCAGCAGCAGGGCGACGAGCACCCCGATGATGGCGATGACGACGAGGAGTTCGACGAGCGTGAAACCGAGTTGACGTCCTGGGGGGCAGAGACGTTTCATAATGGGCCATTCCTTTCCGAGGAGAACTAACTATCTGATTTTATTCCTGGCGATGGCGCCGGGCGAGTCGGCAGAGCGGGAAACCGCTGGCAATTCAGCGCGAATATCGCGTCGCGAGCGACGAACTACCTGGGGTTAGCGGACGGGTCACTTGTTGTGTGGCGCTGGTCGCTTGAATCTTTTGCCAATCGTGCTGCCGATCAATGCGGGGCCGCAGGGAATCGTGGGGGTTGCATTGGCAGACCGCGGCGGCGTCGTGCCGCTGCGGTCTGC
>JBGSMO010000156.1:0-2555 GCA_041740115.1 Pirellulales bacterium | reverse complement strand
GAGCAGCCGATGCACGTCCGCCGACTCCACGCCACCGTGCTGAATCAGCTCGGGCTCGATCCCAACGCCCTCAGCTACTTCTTCCGCGGGCTCGATCAGAAACTCGTCGGCGTCGAGCAGACCGAGCCGGTTTGGGAGATTATTTCGTAAAAGTTGAAAAACTATTTCATCTCCAGGAATAACTAGAATAGCAGGCAATCACTCGTCAGCCTGGAAAGATTCTCATATGTCCAACAACGGTAGAGCATTTCGACTCGATGGCCGAGTCGCCCTCGTCACTGGCAGCACGCGCGGTCTTGGCAAGCAAATCGCCCTCGCCCTGGCCCACGCCGGCGCCCGCACGGCGATGAACTACGCCAACGACCATAGCACCGCGATGGCGGCGTTCGCAGACTTACAATCGGTGTCGCAGGAGTCGTGCATCGTGCGCGGCGACATCACCGACCCGAAGAGCGTCGAGCGGATGTGCCGCGAAGTCGCGGAGACGCTCGGCCCGATCGACATCCTCGTGATCAACGCCACGTGCGCCCAGCCGGAATTGCCGTTCGAGGAGTACGAGTGGGAGTTCTTCCAGTCGATGCTCGACTTCTTCGTGAAGAGCCCCGTGGTGCTGATGAAGTCGTGCCTGCCGCACATGAAGGAGCAGCGCTGGGGGCGCATCGTCCACATCACGAGCGAGGTCCTCGCGCTCGCTTCGGCGCCCTTCAGCGCCTATGTGGCGGCGAAGGGAGGACAAACGGGGCTCGCGCTGAGCACCGCCCGCGAGCTCGCCGGCTCCGGCATCACCGTGAACATGGTGGCGCCGGGGTGGATTCCCGTCGAACGGCACGCCCACTATTCGCAGGAGCAACTCAACGGCTACCGCGACGGCGTTCCCGCAGGCCGGCTAGGCACGCCTGAGGATGTGGCGCCGACGGTGGTTTACCTGGCGAGCGAGGAGTCGCGGTTCGTCACGGGGCAAACCCTCTCGGTCAACGGCGGCAACACGGTGCTGAAAAACGCACTCGCTGAGAGCAGCTACATGTTTAGCAACAACGTGAGCGAGTAACGAACATGGCGACGCCGATTGTTGAAGGACTGTTCGTTTCTCAACCGCCCGCGACGGCGCTCGTCAACCGCGGCGCACTCACTGCTGCCGGCGTTGGTAATCAGCCAGCGCTTGCCGCAATCGCGAAACTTCTTGCTCCAGCGTCGGGAGGCCGGCGGTCGTCGCCCCCCAATCGCCTTGCCGGGCCGCCGTCTCGATAACCAGGGCTGCCTCGACCGCGGGAAAACCGTCGAAGTTCGACGCGAGTCCTTTCAAGCTGTGCGCCGCGCGCTCAGCGCCCGCCGCATCCCGCGCCTCGATCGCCACGTCGAGTCGCGACAGCAATTCCCCGCTGTCTTCTTGATAGACGGCGATCAGCATGGCTAGCAACTCGGCGTCGCCGTCGAGTCGTTCCAGCGCGGCGGCCAGATTGCAGGCGGCTTTGTTCGCCGACTCTGAAAATTCCGAATGCATGGATTGCTCTCTGCGGGGGGAGCGAAACGGCGTCACGGCGCCATTGTGCGTCAGAGGGCGAGTCGACGCAATTCGCGCTGCAATCACGGCGGCCACTGACCGACGCGAGCGCGAAAACCGCTGCGAATCGCGGACCAATCTCACGAACGCCCCGCGCGGGTTTGCAAAGGCGCAGCGCTAACGTAGAATCGTGAATCTCTCGTGCGGCCCAGGCCGTACGGCGAGCATCTTCGTGCGGGGCCATAGCTCAATTGGGAGAGCGCTGCTTTTGCAAGGCAGAGGTTAGGGGTTCGATCCCCCTTGGCTCCACTGATTGTAAGTCTAAGCCGGTCATGAGTTTCTGACACCTGTCGATGTTCGACAGTGCGGCATTTTCCTCGGAGCTAAAACGGAAGATTCCGTTTTGGCTTTCGCCAAAGGAGAACCGCATCATGCCGCGTCTCACGCAATCCGTCCCCAAGTATCGCCTGCACAAACAGTCACGGCAGGCCATCACGACCATCAATGGACGTGACCATCTTCTCGGCCCGCACGGCACTAAGGCAAGCAAGGTCGAGTACGATCGCTTGATTAGCGAATGGCTCGCCAGCGGTCGCTCCTGCAGCTACGGCGCCCCCGAGCGAGACTATACCGTCGTCGAGCTGATCGCCGACTACATGCGCTACGCCAGAAGCTACTACGGCGACGATCCTCGTGGAAGCGCCGCGGCCATGATGTACGCCGTGCGGCCGCTCAAAGCGTTGTACGGTCACACCGCCGCCGCCGAGTTTGGCCCGCTCCAATTCAAGGCGGTTCGCCAATCGCTCATCCAACGCTTTCAATGCTTGTGCTACCGTTCTCTCAGATAACGTATCGGTAAATGGCAGGTCTCCGTCCTGCAGGAACTGACGCCGCAGAAAATTCGCCTGTTGACGAAACCGTCCATGATTACAGGATCGCATTCTAGGCCTCCTTGCCGGTGATGGATGTGTGGTAACTCCATCTAGGCAAGAGAGGCCTTTTTCATCTATAGCAATTCAGAGCAACAACTTACGTGAGAACTACGTGCCATTCG
>JBGSMO010000363.1:0-8503 GCA_041740115.1 Pirellulales bacterium | reverse complement strand
CCAGACGAGCGATCGAACTGGCTTCATTCCAGACGGGGATGAGCAGCGAAACGCTCGCCGGGTGATCGTCTGCGGGGTTCGCTGGCATGGCGGCGGCAAGGTGCATGAAAGGCGTCCGTGCGTTTCGGCGTGGCGATGGGGAATGCGGGCGTACGTTGCTGGCTGGTGATTTGGCGAAGCGCGATGTCAGTGGCATCGCACTTCAACTACTAAATCTTTAGGACTTTGCGCCAAAAAAAAGCACCTTTGATGCGCGCTTTGTCCCGGGCGCTACAGATCCTCGGAGAGTTCGTGGATTTGAAGTCGACTATCGAACTGGTCGAAGTCTCGAACTGAGACGTTGATCGTATGGAGAGCCGCCGCAGACCAAGCGGGCCAGGGCGAGAAGTTGGTCTTGGGGGACGCGAGCGGATTGGTGGGGAGCCACAGTTGCGACGCCGTGAGGGAGGCCAGCAGGACAAAGCTCGGAGCCCACCCTGCCAGCCGGCTGCCGGCGACTGCTGCAGGGTTGGCCAGCCGTTGAGCGCGGACGCGCAATTCGCTTGGCGAACGGACGATCGCGAGCACGGCATTGCCGGCCGTGTCCGGCTTGCTGGCGTACCGGAGCAAGGTTCTCAAATAGCTGGCAGCGGAGGCGCCATGGTCGACGGCGGCATCGTCGCAAACGAATTCGCGCGCCAAGCTGGCGCGACGGCCGGCAGTCCAGACGGCCGGGACGAACCAAAGAACGGTTTGCACGAGACGCTGCATGAAGACTTGCAGCGGATGTTTGGTCTGTAGATGCGTTAGCTCGTGCTGCAGAACATGCTGCAACTCGCTGGGGTTGCCGCCGACGAGCGATGGCGGCAAATAGACGGCCGGTCGGTGGAGCTGATAGCAGAACGGGCCGAGCTCTTCGGGACAAAGGCGGAATTCGACGACGCGCCCTTCAAACTCCAAGAGCCCCTGCGGAGCGGCGGAGCGCAGGAGGCGATCTTCCTCCGGCGTCGATGGGGGGCAACTTTCCAGGAGGCGTTGCAATCGAAAGAAGTCGACGACCCAGCGGACCGTAAAAAAGAGGAGTCCGATGATCCAGGTCGTGAGCAGCAATCTTGCCGCCAATTGCTGGAGGGTGACGACGCGCATCAGTTCGTGGTCGCCGAGTCGGAGCCAAGGGTTGGCCCAGTGGGCGCGAGGCAGCAGCAGCCCAGCCGCTAAGATGCCCAGGAGGCATGTGTAGTAGCACATCCAAATGCGGGCTTTGATTTTCGCCGATTCGCAACGACGTTCCAATGTGCACGCGACGCCGGTAATCAATGTCGCTTGCACGACGAGCGAAAGAATGATCTGGAACCACTGCAGCGAGTTCATTTCTTGGCCTCTAGCTCTTCGATCAATCGTTTCACTTCCGCCAAGTCGTCGGCGCTGATGGTTTCGTCGCGGACGAGGTTGAGGACGAGCGACTTCACCGAGCCGCCGAAAAGGCGATTGGCGACTTCTTGCGACATCGAACCTTGGGCGGCGTTTCGTTCGACCGTCGCTTCGTAGAGAAACGCCCGCCCGCGTTTGCCGCATTGCTCGATAAAGCCTTTGGTTTCGAGGATGGACACGGTGGTCATCACCGTGGTGTAGGCGAGCTCGCGCGGCAAACGGGGGACGATGTCGGCGACCGACGTCGGCGTGCAGTCCCAAATGACGTTCATCACCTCGGCTTCCGCCGCCGTGAGCACCAATGTTTCGGTTTGATCATTCATCCTTAACGAGCCTCGGGTTCGATTGCTTCGCGTTGGGCGAGCAGCCGGTAAGCGATCGCGTCGATCTCTTCGCTGACGAGCGAGACGTGCCCGTCCGCCCACGCGAACGCGGAGCCGCCGGCGTGCCGGCTGCTGAATTCGCATTCGTCGCAGCCGACGCAGTTGGGTCGCGTGATGGCGGAGCCGACGAGTCGGCAGGTCGAGTCCTCGCCGCGAAGGTCGACGCCGAGCCAGGTCGAGGGGACCATCGCCATCGTGCGTTCGCCGATGAGCAGCGTATTGCTGAGGCCGCGTTCGAGATCGGACCAACGGACGCGGCGGTTGTGGACGACGGCGCCTTCGCCGAACGACGGATTGCCGAGCGCCGGCGGATGGTACGCCTCGTCGGCTTCCGCCAGGCCGAAGACGCCTTGGTAATTGGCGGTGGGGAGGCGGATCAGCGGGGCGCCGGTTTCGCCGTCGTCCTCGTCACCCGCTTCCGCGGCGACGACGGAAGTGGTTGTCGTCGGATCATTTGCTTCCGGTTCCCGCCAGAGATCGAAGAAGGGTTCCGTGATGTCGGAGGGGCAGATCAACTCGGGCAGCGCGGTGAGCTGCTGGACCGTGGCGGCGGGCAGTCGTGCGCCGGGGGGGAGCTGCCGGGCGAGGTTGGCTTGTTCGATATCAGGCAGAATCTGCGTGGCCCAGCCGTAGGCGAATTGTTGGTCGGCGCTGGCTTGCCGCCAAGCGGCGGGCAACGCGCCGGCGCGATCGTGATGGAGTTGGAACGCCGTGCCGAGTTGGCGGAGATGGTTGGAACAGGTGGTGCGTCGGGCGGCTTCGCGGGCGGCCATCAGCGCGGGGAGGAGCAGGGCGGCGAGGAGACCGATAATGGCGATCGCGACGAGCAGTTCGAGGACGGTGAAGGCGCGGCGTGTCGCGTGTAGCCTGAGGGGGCGAAGGGAGGGATTCACTGCGTGTTCTTCCATGAACTGCGCGACGGCTGGCGAGTGGTTTCGACTGTTTTACTAATTAGTTCGTAGTTTGGGCAATGTCGGTCTTTGCGTTTTTGAGCGGACGAGGCGGGCGATGCTAGCACTGAGTGGCGACGCGAATGGTTTGTGGCCTCGAAAAAGCGCAGAAGGGCGCAAAGAGGGAAGAAAGAAGTGGGCCTTCTTGCGGATTTTGCGACTCTTGTTGGCTGTTGATGTCTGTCGTTGGCGTGAGGCTACCCGCCGCAGGGTTAACTGGAGGGGCGGGAGACTGTTTAGCATTCGCCCAGTTCGACGCTTAAGAGACGATTCAAATTTTCGAGATACTTCAGGCGTTTAGCGAAGTTGTGCGCCTGTCGTCGATTGAGATTGCTGGGGCAAATTGCGAATGCGGCGGCCAGCGCTTTGGAATCATCCGACCTGGCTTTGGCTTCTTCATTGTGCCAGATGCGTCGAAACGCTTGGTAACCAAGTTCGGGTCGGCCGTTCGGGAAGTCGTCCTCGCAATCGATGATGACGCACGTCTTGGTTCCACCAAACTTTGGGCCTCGCAGTCCGCGGCCGAGGATCTGTTCGTATAGGACGCGGCTGACCGTGGGACGAGCCATCATTAGGTGAGTGACTCGGGGAGCGTCGAAGCCGACGGTGAGGACTTCGCAGTTGCAAAGAACGCGGATCTTGCCGGCTTTGAATCGCTCGATGATCTCTCGGCGAGCGGAAACGTGAGTCTTGCCGCTGATGACCGCGGCGGCGACTCCTTCGTCTCGCAGGAGAAGTGCCATGCTTTCAGCATCCAGCACGGAGGGGCCGAAATAGAGAATCGAGTTTTGTGGATCACGGGCGATCGGAACTAGATGGTCGAGGATCGCACGGCGACGAGACGCAGCTTTGGCGGCTTGCTTGGCGAGTTGCAGGTCGAGCCTCTCGATGGCAGCTTCATCGAGAGGATGCGGCGTCGTTGTACTATCGAGTTTGATGGAAGTATGCGTGCGGATGGTCTCGAACTCTGGGATCGCGAGGACATCCATTTTCTCCAGTTCCCGACGAGGATCGTGCCCCAAAGTGATCGAAGGCTCGATCAACTGCTTGAAGATGGCTTGCAACTCTTCAACGCCTCGGTCGGCCGCTTCCAGGTATTCCTTGCAATAAGGCGTGGCGGTGAGACCGATCACGGGCGCGGGCGATTCGCCCGTATGGAGCGACGCCATGATCCGCTTGTAGGTGGGCGCCCCGGCACGATGGGCTTCGTCGATGAAGAGTGCCCCGACGGCGTGGCGAAACGCGTCGCCGAGACGCTGGTCGCCTTTGCATTCCAGTTCGTTGAGCATCCGTTGCGGCGTCGAGATGAGGACGCTGGGGTTGCTCAGGAAGTGGCGGAGGTCGAAGTTTGCCGAGGCGAGCTTCGTCGAGTAGCTTCCCCAAAAGCGAACCAAATGGAGAGGCGACGCGGATGTCGAGGCTTGCCAAACTTGCTTGAAACAAGCGAAGGCCTGTTCGCAGAGTTCCTCAGTGTGGGCGAGCCAAACGACTGTTTTTCCTGGCGCGAATTGGGGCAGCAACATCTGTCGATCGACCAGCCACTCGCGGATGGCCTCAACGGCCACTCTCGTCTTGCCGCCGCCGGTGGGGAGGGTAAGGTTGGCGCGTCCGCCGACGGCGTAGAGGGTCTTCTTGAGTTTGCGCTTCACTTCAAGTTGAAAGGGCAGAAGCGGCTTGAGTCGAACGCGCGGAAGTAAGTACTCGAAACTTCGTCGCCGATCGCCGTTCGGAGTTCCCGCCATTTCGGGAGGGAAGTCAGTCGCTTCGGCAAAGGCGATCGCAGAGGCTTTGCCTGGAAACCAGAAGGCTGGCAGGCTGACGTGGCACTTCGAGGCGACTAAGGTGCGAATCTTCTTGCATCTGAGCAGATCGACGCCGCGCTGAAGCACGATGGCGTCGGCGAGTTCGAGTTTGTTGCCGCGCCGGTCGACATCGGTACGCCGTCGACGCGCCTGGCGGACAACCTTGAGGAGCGGGCCAAGTATCTCTTCGAGTTGCTGGTGGGTCAGTAAATCGGCGAGTCGTTGGCCGGCAAGGATTTCCCATCGTTCGCGGACGACAAGCGCGGTTGATTCGACTTCCACTGGCATAGAGACCTCGTCTCAATGAAATGCTATCGGGGCGTCGGGATACGGATCAGCGATTCGGCTGTCCTCGCGACGACAGAGAAAGCATAGCGTGCCGGTAGAGTACGGGCGGCGGATAAATTGGTATAAGTGGACCGTCAAATGTTGGGAAAGGCAGGCGTTGCGGCGAATTAATCACGAATTGGCGGATAGTTGCTTTTGCGGCCGGGCGACTGATCCCCGGTCAACGGGGGGGAACGCCGGCGTTTGTGCAGGAACGGGATCGCGGCGGCGGTGAAGAGTGCGAGGGCGGCGCTCGCCGGTTCGGGCAAATCGGGGTTGCCGGCGCCGACGCCCGCTTCGCGGAGGAAGACGAGTTCGAGCGTGTCGACTTGCGCCGGATTCAGCGGGGCCACGACATGTGCGAAGCGGTCGGTGTAGGCGAAGTTGTAGGCGTCGGAGAGTTCGCTCATCTTCGCGGCCCACTGGTTGTAGTAGGGGTGGCTCGGCTGCAGCGCGGCGAAGCGCTGGGTGAGGGCGAACCACTGTTGGCTTTCCATCTGGCCGACTTGCTGGCCGCCGACCTCGACGGTGCTGCCGAGGGCGCCGATGTTCAGGCCGGCGAAGAGGTCGGCGATGATCCAGCCGAAGAGATCGTTCTGCGGCGTCATCGGGGCGCCGTCGAGTTGGAAGTGGGGGTTGGCGCCGTAGATGGCGGCGGGGTTGTTCAGTTCGTCGTGGTGGAACGTGAGGGTGTGATTGCCGACGGCGGCGCCGTGGCCGGTGAGCGTGATGTTTTGCTGGGCGTCGATGCTGGCAGTGAAGTCGTAGTCTTGCGCCTGCTGCGGCGCGGCTCCGCCGCCGGTGCCGTTGAAGTGGCCCTTGATGCGAGCGATCGTGCCGCCGTGGCTTTGGCCGTAGGCGTGGAGGTAGTCGAGGTAGCCGTCGAAGTTGTCGTAGGGCGAGGCGGGGAGACCCGGCGGCGGCGGATAGACGCTGGGGCCGATGACGCGGACGAAGTTGTTCGAACCGTCGCGGACGACGGCGGCGCCTTGAGGACTGGCGATCGTCTCCATCGCGGCGAGGGTGACGCTCGTGGGCGACGCTTTGAGCGACTTCACCAGCGTGCCGCCCGTGCCGCCTTGGTAGACGTTCAGACCGACGGGGATGCTGAAGTAGTCGAACGACGTGGCGTTGGCGACGTCGGCGGGGTTGCCGTGGTAGGTAATTTCGACCTTGTCGTACCGTTTGAGGGCGTTGGGGTCGCTCGGGTTCACCGGCGACGGTTCGTAGCCGGCGTGGGTGAAGTTCCAGGGCGAGCCGTAGCCGACGTAGATGCGGCCGCTGAAGGAGGTGAGATCGACGCCTTGCGCGAGCGTGTCGAGCGTGTACCAGTGCTCGCTGCCGAATTCGCTCTTGGCGAGCGGGGCGCTGGTGGCTTTGTTGGTGGCGGTGAGTGGGGCGCCGCTGACGAAGCCGATGTAGACCTGGGAGTCGGCGAGGCCGGAGGTGTTTTTGAATTTGACCGCGAGCGGGGCGGCGTGGGCGGGGGCGAGCGGCGAGACGAAGGCTGCGATCGCGCAGGCGGCGAGGAAGAGCGAGGTCAGACGGCGAGGCATACGTTTCTCCAGGCGTGGAACTGCGAAAGAATTCGTTGCGACGAATCGCGCCTGGCAGCGTGCGGGCCGCCGGTTTTTGGGGAGCCCGTTAGTATGATTGGGGGGCGGGGCGGCGTCCAATCTCGGCGGCGGCCGCGGGAAATGCGGGGGGATCTCACGCAAAGGCGCGGAGGCGCAGAGAATTCGACGGAGTTGGCCGCAAAGAGGCGCAGAAGACGCAAAAAAGAGATCGCTGTTTTTACTTATTTGCGCTGTTTGCGACTTCTCGCGGCTAAGGCATTGGCGTCTTCAATCCCACCAGAGGGCGACTTGCCGATGTTTGGCCAGTGAGCGTTGCAAGAGTTCGAGTCCGTATTGCTCGTCTTCGAAGTCGATTCCTGCCGTCAGCTCCAACAGTTCCGACGGGAGTTCCTCGCCCGTTTCGTCGGCCATTTCCATCATCTCGGCGAAGCAGCCAAAGTGCTGATCGATCGTATCGGGGCAGAACTCGTAAATCTCCGCCGCTAGCGACGCCACGTCGTCGACGGGAATCGCGTTGAACGTCACCGTGACGGCGTCGTGCGTCACGTCGCTCAGCGTGACGCCGTACTTGGCGTCCCAAATTTGGAGTTGGGCGATGATTTGATCGGCGTCGAGGTCGTAGTTCGCGCCGTTAGTGTTGGCGTCGCGGAGGGGTTGGTATTTGTCCATTGCTTTCCCAATGCAGATGAGGAGTCAAGAGATGGTGCGCCGGCGCGGCTTTGACAAATGCGCGACTTGGACAAAGTATAGCCAGTTGTTGTCAATTTACGCAGCTGAATCGTTTCAGAGACCCTTATAAGTTAGTAGCGGTCGCAACGTGCGGATAACCTTCGTGAGTTCTCGCTGCGCTTGCATCACTTGCCGAATATCCTTGTACGCCGCGGGGGCTTCTTCGCGGAGATGGCTCGCACGACGTTGGTCGAACCAAAGTTTGCCGACCTGGCGGCGGAGGTCGGCGCCATTGAAATTACGGCTCGCTTCGGTGCGGCTGAGACGACGGCCGGCGCCGTGGGAGCAGGAGGCGAGGGCGGGGGAACAGCCGCGGCCGGCGGTGTGGTAGCTGGGCGAACCCATCGAACCGGGGATGACTCCCGATTCGTTAAGGGCGGCGGATTGGGCGCCTTTGCGGTGGACCCAGAACTGCTCGTCGCCATGGCGCTCGCGCTGCACATGGTTGTGGTCGCTGTGGATGAGGGTCGACCAATCGGCTTCCGCGCTGAAGAGTCGCTGCATGATCTCGGCGACGGCGTGGAGCATCGCGAGTCGATTCGCGGCGGCATAACGGCGGGCCCACTCGGCGTCGGCGAGGTAGGCCTGGCCGGCAGCGGTGGCGGCGTCGAGATACGCCAGGCCGCTGCTTGACAGCGTGGCGAGCTCCATGTGCCAGAGGGCGATCGCCTGACCGACGGCGCGGGAGCCGCTGTGAAGCATCGCCCAGAGTTGGCCTTGGTCGTCGGCCTGCAACTCGAAGAAATGGTTGCCGCGTCCGAGGGTGCCGAGTTGGACGCGGCCGTCGCGGGCGGCGATTCGTTTGAGGCGATCGTCGCTGAGGTGGAGTTCGTCGACGGCGGCGGGATACGCGCGGGCCTTGGAGTGTTTGTTGGCCGGGACGTGGGCGTAGAGTTGCGACATCACGCGGCCGGCGGCGAGTTCGTTGTCGAGCAGCGAGGCGTCGGCGTCGAATGCGAGGGCTGCCATGCCGCAGCCGATGTCGCTGCCGACGGCGGCGGGGTAGATCAGCTCGCGCGTAGCGACGACGGCGCCGACGCAGACCTCCTTGGCGAGATGAACGTCGGGCATGATCGCCACGGCGGCAACGTCGTCGCTGGAGCGAAGCCGTTCAATCGAGAGGGCGACTTGGCGATCGACCGGTTCGGTCAGCCAAACGTTGATCGGCGGCAGCGTTGGTTCGCTCATTGGACGCCTCCACCGGCGAGCGCCGTCAAGTCTTCGTCGTGCGGACCGATGATCACAAAGCTGAGGTTGGGCGCTTTGCGGCGCGTGATCGCGGCAGCGACGGCAGAACGGAGCAAGCCGGTCACCGCGGCGAGCTT
>JBGSMO010000346.1:0-8036 GCA_041740115.1 Pirellulales bacterium | reverse complement strand
GGGGCGGCGGCGGCGGTCGCGGCGGGGGTCGTGGCGGCTTCAGCATTCCACCGGAGAAGACGGTCCGCGTCGACGTGCCGTTGCTCTGCATGGACCATGGCTTGCGTGAGCCTTCCTCCAGCAAGCCTTACGCGATCGTGCCGATCGAGAACGTAATCAAAGACCCAGCAGTGATCGAGGTCATCGCGGCCTACGCCAACGGCGATCTGCCGACCGGCGCCGCGCAGGCTGCCATTTGGAACATGAACAGCGAAGTCAGCTTCCAAGAGCTAAGTCAGAAGCAGACCGGCACCGCGCGCAGCATTGTTCGCGAGCCGTACTTCAGCCGCGACGAGATCCAGACGGCAATGGCGATCGTGAATGAAGCGCGTGAACTGACGGCTGGTCAGGAAGTTGTGCAGCGCGATTATCCGATGCCGGGCGAGGAGCAGGCGAAGGAAGTCGTCGAGGAAGCGGTGACGTCCCCAGGCGAGGAAGTTCCTGCCAGCGAGCAAGAGAAGGCTGCTGAGGAAGCGCCCGCTCAGGAAGAAACCGCCGAGACGAAGGACGCCTAGTCGACCTTACGCCGCGGCGCGGAACGAACCGCGGATTTCGGCGAGGAGTCGCTGGATTTCCTGCTGGTACTCGGTCCGCTGCTGCTCCCAGCGATGGGCTTCCTGCTGGTAGCGGCGCTCTTGGACGTCGAGTTCCTGCTCGCGAGCGACCAGGTGGGCGGCGCGGTTCTCAATGTCCTTGTCGCGGCTCTGCGCCCAGCGATCGAGTTCCTGCCGCTGCTGTTGCAGGGCGTTGAACTGTTCGGTGATTTCGAGCCGGGCCGATTCCAAGTCGCTGCGGCGGCGTTTCAGTTCGTCGCTGGTGAGTTGGAATTGCTCGGTTAGCCGGCTGCGGATCTGAGCGACTGACCGCGCGAGCGTAGCGGGCGCCAGGACTCCTTGCAGTTGCAGCCAAGTCTCCTCGGTGGCGAGCCGCAACTCCAATGCCTCCCGCTGCGTGTGGCGAAGCTGCTCGGCAACTTGCTCCAGCGCTTGTTCGCGCTTGTCGAGTTCCGCTTCGCGACGCTGGAGGGTGCGAGTTTGTTCCTCAGCGGCGGTGCGAACTGCTTCGCCTTCGGCCACGAGCGAACGCCGCTCGCGAGTCACTTGGTTCTCGAACGCCAGCTTGTCGTGTTCCAGTTCGCGCTGTTGCTCGCTGAGCTGCAGCTGCCGCTCGGCGAGCATCGCTTCGGCGTTGTCGAGGTAGCCGCTGCGCATCGCCAGTTGGTCGGCCTGCTGCTGGACCTCGGCGATCCGCTGCTCGACGATGCCGAGCCGCTCGAACCGCTTGAGGGCGGTTTCGATTTCACGCTGGCGGAATTCGAGGCGGCGTTCGTCGGCCACAAGGGCCGACGCTCGCTCTTCGGTCGAGGTGCGCAGTTGGTGGAGTTCGGCTCGTTGGAATTCGAGTTCGCCTGCCGTTTCGGCGAGGCGGCGTTCGCAGTCGGCGAGGCTCGCCTCTTGCGTGATGACGCGCGTCTCGCGGGCGTCCAGTTCCTTTTGGCGGGCGTCGAGAGCCAGACGTTCGTGGCTGGCCCGTTCGTGTTCGACGTAGAGCTTCGCCTCGCGCGAGTCGAGCTCACGTTGGCGTTTTTCGAACTTTTGCCGGGCCTCGTCAAGCTCTAGTTGCCGCGTGCGGCAGCCGGCCGTTTCGAAGTCGAGGGCGTCGATCTTGGTCTGTTGCTCGGTGAGGCCGAGCTCCAGCTCCATCTCGTGCGTGGCGATTTTCCGCTCGCGCTCGCCGAGCTCCTTGAGCCGTTGCATCAGCTCGTCGGCTTCTTCGAGCTGCGACGCGGCGAGGCCTTGGCGTTCGGTGAGCTCTTCGTCCCACTTTTCGAGCCGCTCTTGCAACTCGGCGAGTTCGGTCTCGCGTTGGTCGATCCAGAGCCGGGCGTTGCGGATGCGGGAGTCGAACTCCGCTTCCTGCGAGTTGAGTCGGGCTTCGCGGCGGTCGACTTCGGAGAGGCGACCTTGAAGTCGCTCGGCGAGGTTCGCCGCATGCTGCGCCAGCATCGTCGGCGAGCCGGTTAACGGGGCTTCGTCGGCCTCGATCCCCAACCAAGCGGGGAGGGCGTCGGCGTCGATTTCCTGAACCGCTTCGAGTTGCGGATCGGCGTCGTCGAATGATTGTTCGGTCGCTTGTTCGGCGCCGACCATTTCGTCGGAGGCGCCGGCTATGGCCATGACCCCAGACCGCGGCCGAGCCTCGCCGCCGGCCCGTCGGACGGGGTGAGGGGCGTCGAGCCGCATCTCGCGGAGCGGCTGCTCGCGGGGCTCGTCGTCGCTCTGGTCGGATCGGTCGCTGGCCATGGAGAGATCGAAAACTTATTGGCTGTCGGGTGACTGGCTATCTGGCCGTTTGGGGCGCAAGGGCGTACGACCCCTACAACCCGCAAAGATTGCCTTACAGGAACGATCGGCGCGCGGGGCCGGCAAAGTTTGACGGAATTGCCTGGAATGAAGTTTTTGGAGCGGTGGAAGCTAGCACTGTTGGCGGCGAGGAGCGTGCGAAGGCTTTTTTCTTGTCACGCTTTGATGTCGCCTGTCGTGTCGCCTGCGGGTCGTGATGCGATTTTAGGCGACACATGGTTAAGTTGTTTGTCGGGAATGGTTTAAGTGAGATTTTGAGTGCAGCTTTCGGGGCGACAGGCGACAGGTGTGGGAGGATGGGAAATGATGGTTATCGTTGTGACGGCATGGTGCGGCTGATGGCTAAGCGCGCTAGTGTGGAATGTGGGCGCATAGCTTCGCCGCGTTGCAATGGGTGCGGTGCTTTGACCTTAGCCGATTTTGGTTGCGCGGTGGGGAACTAGTTTTGGCCACCCCTCTGGCGTGGGGCTCGGGGAGCTGTCTCTCACAAAGGCGCAGAGGCGCAAAGGAAGACGCAGGACAGTTTTAGTTGCTGTTTGGCGATTTGGCTCATTGTTTCGGAGTCGGCTATATTGCCGATAGTGCGATCCGAGCAGACCCGCGATGCCAAGTAGCTCGAGGAGGAGCCATTGATTTTATTCGTTGGCGGAAACTAACCCGTAATCGTTCGATGAAGATCGTCAACCGTATCTGGTACACATTTATTGGGCTTTTGCTCGTTTCGGTCTTCCTCGCGATGTTCGGGGCGGATCTTGCCAAAGGATTCTTTCTGCTTTGGCCGAGCATCTTCGCATCGGCGGTTGTCGGCGTCATCGTTGGCCGGCGAGGCGCGATTCCGGCAGGCCTGGCCGGCGGCTTTTTCTTGGGACCGCTTGTTTGGCCTTTGCAGTCAGCTATGGACGCCTACTATACCCCCACAACGTGGGGCTATCAGCTGATTGAAGGTTTTTCGACCATTGGTTCCTGTCTGCTAGTCGGAACAATCTGCTCGTTGGCGATATGGACGATCTTCGTGTTAATGTTTCCTCGACGCCCCGAGGTAAGATCTCATTCGATTGTAGATACTTCCATCGAAGTCCATCCTGTTACAGGCGTCGTGACGGAATGAACCCTGAACACGACGGATTTAGGAGGCGTCGCCATAAACTGCGAATGAGTGAGGATTCGCAACGACCGGTTTCATCGTTGCGCAACGAAAACCCCCGGCTTGAAGAGCCGGGGGCTAAGGGCGTTGTGATTGGGGGCGTGTCGTCGAGGGGCGGCGCTACGCGGGGGCCAGCACTTGGATGTTCACGCTGCGGACGATGTCTTTGACCATTGCGCGGTAGCTGTCCATGTGGGGGGCCTTCAGGTGGGCCTCGAGCGACGGCACGTTGGTCCACTTTTCGATGACGGTGACGATGTTCTCGCGCGGTGCGCCGGAGGAGACGCTGGTCGCCACGTCAATCGCGGGGCCGTATTCGATGCAGCCGTCCTCGTCACGAACGATGCTGATGATGCGGTGGAACTCGGTGAGGAACTTTTCGCGAGCACCTTCAGTGAGTTCGATCGTGGCGATGACGTGGATCATGGCGTTATTGCGTTGGGGAGGGTGGTGTCGGTCCCGTTGCGGGAAGCCAGGATCAAGTTCAATTCTCGCAATGGTCATTCTGAGCGGAGCGAAGAATCTAGAAGCTCAAACGATCCGCTAGATTCTTCGCTCCGCTCAGAATGACGCGTATCCGTTTCGATCAGCCCTTGGCCGAGTCGATCGCTTGCTGCAGGCGCGTCTTTGGCTGGACGCCGACGAAGCGGTCGACGACTTCGCCGTCTTTGAAGACCATCAGGGTCGGGATGCTGCTGACTCCATAGCTTTGCGCGCTTTGCGGCGCGTCGTCGACGTTGAGCTTCACGATCTTGGCCGAGCCGGAGTTTTCGCCGGCGAGCTGCTCGATCAGCGGGGCGATCTGACGGCACGGGCCGCACCAGGGCGCCCAGAAGTCGACGAGCACAGGTTGGCTGGACTGCAGGACTTCGGTGTCGAAGTTGACGTCGGTGATTTCTTGGATGGCGCCCATGTTTCCTCCGGTTCCTCGTGGGCCGTCGGCTGGCGACGGCTCGGTTTGACGATTTCGATGTTTCTCTGGCCAGTGTACGGATTGGCCAGGGAGTTGGTTCGCTGCGGGCGGTTTTCGCCGATCCGCGATTATCTTGGCGATGGCTGGCGATGTCAACGAACGACTGCCGGGGAGAAGCCCGCGAATTACGCGAATCAGCGCGAACGAAATGCAGGATTTCGATTCTTATTCGCGATGATTCGCGTGATTCGCGGGCCGTTTCCCTGTTCCTCCAGACGATTCGCCGCGGCGATTGGTTCAGACAATCGGACGATCGGTGTGATAGGCGTTAGCTCTGGCAACGTCCGTGAAACAGGGCGGTTGTCGAGGGCGCCAGGTTGTTCGATACTTTGTCATCGGCGCTCGATGCGGAGCGGCTCGACTGAACAACAGACATTGGAGATTCGCCATGGTTCGGACCCCCAGCACGATGTTGCCGCTTGGCACGCCGGCCCCCGACTTCAAGCTGATGAACGTGGACGGGCGCGAGGTGGAGTTGGCGGACTTTGCGGGCAAGCCGGCGCTGCTGGTGATGTTTATGTGCAATCACTGCCCGTTTGTGATTCACGTCGCGGAGGAGTTGGCCCGTTTGTCGAGCGAGTACATGGGCCGCGGCGTCGCGGTGGTGGGGATCAATTCGAACGACACGGCGGCCCACCCGGCCGACTCGCCCGAGCGGATGGTGGCGGAGGCGGAAGAGCGGGGGTACCAGTTCCCGTATTTGTTCGATGAGACTCAAGAAGTGGCGCACGAATACCGGGCGGCGTGCACGCCGGACTTTTTCTTGTTCGATAAAGATCGGAAGCTCGTTTACCGAGGGCAGCTCGACGACAGCCGGCCGGGCAGTGGCGTGCCGGTGACGGGGAAGGATTTGCGGGCGGCCTTAGACGCGGTGCTCGCGGGGAAGAAGCCGGCGGAGGAGCAGCGGGCGAGTTTGGGGTGCAATATTAAGTGGAAGGTTGGGAACGAGCCGGAGTATTTTGGGTGAGCAAGCGAATAGGTGAATACGAAGCAGTGGCGCTCAGCGAGAATGTCCAAAATCCGATTGACATGAGGGGATTGGGGATCGTATAGTCGCATTCAGCTAACCGTGGGGGGAACAACACGGGAGCTGAGGCCATGCGATACTTCTTGAACGTTCTCTTCTTGCTGGCGTTTCTGCCGGCTGCGGCGGTGAAGGCGACTCCTTACGCTGAGTACAATTTCGCTACTGGCGATATTAGAATTCGCTACATTAGCGGCATTGGCCAAATGACAATTAGGTCGGCGTCGGGTTCGCTAAATCCAGACATTCATTCCGCACCTGTCGAGTTGGTGCCAGCGAATTCGGCTAAGCCCTCCTTGGCTGCAACATTGCAAGCATTGACCATCAGCCACAGAGGCAAATTCACATTCACATCGCTGACGATTCGCGGCGCTTTCTTGCCAGGAACGCCGGTGGAGGATGTGTCGTATTTCGATACGTACCAGACAACTACAATCCGCCGGGGGATGGTTGTCGAAGTCCCCGAGCCGACAGCGATCGCCACTATTGGAATGTCAATGGGTGGATTGATGGCATTCCGTCGAAGGTGAAAAGTGATTTCAGGCCGCGAAGAAATGGGAGTGGTCACGACTATCTGTTAGGTTGACTTGACGCGGGATTGGTCCACAAGTTCCCGAACTGTCGATGCAAGATCAGCGTGCCTGCGGCCTAGCATGAGTTGTCGCTCGGCCCAGGAGGGACCGGCCGCGAGTTGGCGGCAGCGTTCTAAATACTCGCGGCAGCCGAGGTCTTCGGCGGTCGGTGCGAGGCGTTCGACGAGGTTGTCGACTATCTGCGGCAGCGAGCGTGCTTCGTAGGTGTGGGAGTCGACGAGTTGCGCCTTGGCGCCGTAGCGTGCGGCGCGCCATTTATTTTGGGCGACCAGCAGCGGATGGCAATCGTGCTGATAGGCGCCGTTGTCGATCTCGTCGGAGAGGGCTTTTACCAGGCACTGCATCAGGGCGGCGAGGGTGAGCACGTCGTCGAGATTGCCGGGCATGTCGCACATGCGGATTTCGACCGTGCCGAAATTGTGATGCGGGCGGACGTCCCACCAGAGCTCGCGGATCGTGTTGATGAAGCCGGTGCCGACCATGTGGTTGACCAGCCAGACGTATTCGCTCCAGTTGCGCATTAGCGGCGGGAGGCCGGCGGTGGGGAGGCCTTCCATCACCTTCGAGCGGTAGGAGTGGAGGCCCGTTTCGTCCCCCTCCCAGTAGGGGCTGCTGCAGGAGAGGGCGAGGAGCGTCGGCAGGTGGCGGAGGATGCGGTCGCAGATCATCACCGCTTTGTCGCCGCTGTCGACGCCGACGTGGACGTGGAGGCCGAAGGTCATCATGCGGCGGGCGAGAATCTGCAGCAATTCAACGAGCTTCAGATAGCGCTCGTCGGGGGTGACTCGCTGATTTTCGCAGCGGGCGAAGGGATGGACGCCGCCCCACCAGAGGCCGAGGCCGAGCGAATCGGCGGCGGCTTCGACGACGCCGAGCCGGCCGCGGAGATCTTTTTCGGCTTCGCCGATCGATTGGCAGACGTCGGTGTTGATTTCGACGACCGACTGGATGATCTCGGGCTTGAAGCGATCGCCGCCGCGGTCGGGGAGACGTTCGATGAGTTGGTTGAAGGCGCTCGTGAGATCGTAAGTCTGTAGGTCGACGAGGCCGAGTTCTAGCTCGATGCCGAGGGTGGGGTGGCGGTTGCTGGTGAACTCGATAGAGGGCATGGCGGATGAAATGCTGGTTGCTGGATGCTCGTTGCTGGATAGCGACATTCAGTTCAACGTGGTTCAACCCTCGTCATTCTGAGCGGAGCGAAGAATCTGGAAGCTCGTTTGTTGTGCTAGATTCTTCGCTCTGCTCAGAATGACGGCTGTCTGCGTTCATCTGCGGTTCCAACTCTCGCAAATCAGGCGCCGGGGGATGGGCGGCAAGCGAGGATGACGGCGCGGGCGAGGATTTTTACTCCGATGGCGAGGGCGGCTTCGTTGACGTCGAATGTGGGGGTGTGAAGCGGGCGGATTAGGCCGTCGTCGGCGGCGATGCCGAGGCGGAACATTGCGCCGGGGACGTGTTCGAGATAGCAAGCGAAGTCTTCGCCCCCCATGCTGGGGCGGGGAATGATCCGGGCAATCACGCCGCTGACGCTTTCGGCCGCTTCTTCGAGGATACGAACCGCGGTGGCGTCGTTGCGGACTGACGGAATGCCGCCGTCGACTGCGACGTCGATCTCCGTGGCGGTGATCTCTTCGACTCCGCGGGCGATTTGACGGATTTGCTCAATGGTTTGGGCGCGGACCGTCGCGGCGAGCGTGCGGAGCGTGCCGTCGATTTCGACCTCCTCGGGGATGACGTTGGCGTTCTGCCCGCCGGTGATGCGACCGAAGCTGAGGACGACGGCGTCGAAGCTGTCGGTGGTGCGGGGGATGAACTGGTAAAGGCTGCTGACAAGTTGCGCGGCGGCAGCGATCGGGTCGCGCGATTCGTGCGGGCGGGCGCCATGGCCGCCGCGGCCGCG
>JBGSMO010000334.1:0-29000 GCA_041740115.1 Pirellulales bacterium | reverse complement strand
GCTGGCGAGGATCGCGACGACCGCCAGCGCGAGCGTGCCGCGCGGCGGCGGGTCGGCTTGCCAACGGGCGAGTTCGGCGGCGAAGGCTTCGCCGTGAAACGCGAGAATCGCCAGCGGCAGAACCAGCACGATCGTCACCAGCAGCAGCGGCTTGAGGAGGCGGCGATCGATCATGCGGGATGCGCGCGAAGCGGTTTTGACTTGGGGCTGGCGGGTTCTACGTTTGTGCAGCAGTGTGGCGGTTGGGCCAGTTTAACATCTTCCAATCGCTACGGACCGAGTCACCGCTAACGTTAGTGCGATTGGCCTACGATGTACAAACTGACGATGAGCCAGCGGACGACGACCATGGTGAGCGCCCTGGTGGCGCTGGCGATTCTGGGACTGGGCGTGACGGCGCGGCCGACCGATGATCCGACGAGCGGGCGGGTCGAGTCGCTCGAATCGGACTTGCGGTTCCAAATCGAAATGTCGTGGCGGCACGACGGGCGGACGAGAGAGGCGCGCGAGGCTCAACTGGCGGAGACGCTCGCAGCGTGGGAGGCTTCGCCACAGACTGGGCCTGATCGGCGACTGTTGGAGAAATGGCTACGTGGGGCGATCGTGGGGTCGTTGCCGGGAGAGAGCGGGGAGTTTCCGCCAACGCCGGCGTTCAGCGAATTGAGCGTTGAGGCAAACAAGCCGGCGATCGTGCCCGGCGCCGAAGCCCAATCCCCTGCTCTTCCGCGCACAGTTGAGATTCCGCAAGCGTCGAAACCAACGGTAGACGCCAACGCGAACGCCGCGATGCCGGCATTGCCGCGGGACGTGCCATTGAAGCCGGGGCAAGCGTACACGCCGCCGAAGGCGAAGGAATTTCGAATCACGCCGCGCGTGCCGGGGAGCGGCCAAGCGGCGGCTCCGCCGTCGGCGCCAACCAAACAGGTTCCGGCCGCACAGCCGAAGCGCGTGGTCGCGGCGAAGCCAGTGGAAGTTCCGCAGACAACGCCGACGCGTTCGACCGAGACGGAGAATGCCAACGATCCGGCGAGTTCAATGGAGCTAGCGCCTAAGTTAGTTCAGCAGGAAAAACAACGTGCAGCGCCGCCCGTAGTCGCGACGCCGCCAGTACCGCCGGCGAATTCTTCGCAACCCGAGGCGCCATTGCCAACCGTTCAAGAAACTCCGGCGGCGCCGGTGATGGTGAACCTGGCGGAGTTGAACGCTCAGATCCGCGGGTATCACGACGGACTCGACGAGATCGAGGCGACGGTGGTCGCTCGCGGCGGCAAACTGACTGAAGGAGAAGTCGCCCAACTCGTAGGGCAACTGGAACAACTCGCCGCGCAGCACCAATTCGTGCGGCTCTACTACGACGGGCTGAGCAAGAGCGAACGCCGCTTCGTCGGCGCGCCGCGGTCGATGGGGGCGACGATCGAGTTGGTCGAGGGGCAGCGGGCGGCGCTCGTGGCGGAGGAAGAAGATTTTCTGACCGCACTGGAAGGCGACGTCGCGAAGGGTGAGTTGCAGCAACGATTGGAAGCAGTCGCGAACGAAGTCGGCGCTGACAAAGAGTGAGATTGCATGCAGCTCCGGGCTCCGCCGGTACGTCATTCCAAGGCGCTCCGAGGAACCTAGCCGGACCCCTCGGAGCACCTCGGGGTGATGGGGCAGACAGTCTCGCGATGACGGCGCCGGGTGGCTTTTATTGGGTCGCCCGGTTCGTTAGACTTGAGGGACGCCGATTGCGGGTGTAGTTCAATGGTAGAACGAAAGCTTCCCAAGCTTTAGGCGAGGGTTCGATTCCCTTCACCCGCTCTTGCTTTCAAGTCCGACTCGATGAGCGTCGGACTTTTTTATGCGCCGCAACGGCGAGCGCAGCGGCAAGGCCTAACAAACCTGTTGCCGGTTCTGGGATGACCGCGGTCGCGCTGGCGTCTGGCGTAGCGAACGCTCCCTTCCATAATTCCAGGTCGGCGGCGTCGACGGCCCCGTCGCGATTGGCGTCCCCTTCTTGATGCGTGGCGCCAATCAGCTTGCCGCTGCCTCGCTGCCACTGTAAAAAGTCGGCGCCACCAACCACGCCGTCGGCGTTGAAGTCGGCCGACGTCACCGGCGTGGCGGTGAAGGCGACGATCGTGTTCATGCTGAGCAGATCGGCCGCATCTTTGTCAATGACGCCCAGCAACAGCCAGTCGCCATTGGCTAGCTGCGGACCGAGCGTAAGGCCTTCAAGATTCTGCCCTGCCGCCCCGTCGGCGGCGCCGGACCAAAGCAATTTTTTGCCGACGCTGGTGAATGATTGGCCAGCCAGCCCAAATGCCGTGGGACCGGCGCTCACATCGGTGGCTCCGGAGAAATCAACTTCGTAAATGCGATTGAGGAAAACGACCCCAGGAAAAACTGCGGCAACCGAACGTTCCAGCGTGATCAACGTCCCATCAGGTAGTGCGACGAGATCCGATAGACCGCTCTGGGGCGACCCCGCGGTATTCGACCCGTGAATCGGTTCGACTTGATAGGCATACTGGGGGCCAGCGCTGAATTCATCGCCGGCTGCATTCAGCTGGAGCAAGCGAACGTCTGTGCCTGCCGACGAGGTGGAGGTGGGGCCGTCGACGGTGAGAGATTGTTCGTTGGCGGTCCACATGACCGAACCGTCGGGGCTGCGGGTGAGCGACTCGAAGCCCCGATTGGGGCGCCGGTTGTTGAACACCGTCGGAATCGTCACCGCTTGAATCTCGGCGCCGGTGGCAAGGTTCACTTCGCGAACGCCAAGTCGGTCGCCGGTGCCCAGAGCGTCTTCATCGCTCACGAATACGCTATTGCGAGTCGGATTGGTTAAGGCTATGCCTTCGAAGTCTTCGCCGACCTCCAGAGGACTGATGGGGATCGGGGAGATGTTCGTGATGCCAGTGATGGCGCCGGCAGCGTCGAAGGCGACGTTGAAGCCGATGAGTTCGCTACGCGTCTCCTGTACGGCAACAAAGCGGTGTTGGCCCTCGACGAAGCCGAGGTAGGTGACGCCGCTCATTTGGTCGACGGTGACGCCGCCGGGCGGCGTCAGCAGCGCGTGGTTAATGCGATTGATCGTCCAATTGGCGGCGTGAACCGGCATCGCCGACGCACTGATGAAGAGCGCGAGCAGCCAGTGGCGAGATTTCAGACGGAGGAGCGACATCATCTCGATGATAGTCGACGCCGTCGCCGAACGCTTCGCCAATAGCCGGACCGCCACGCGGTTCGGGAGGGGGCGCAAGGGCGGATGGAAGTCGCTTTGGCGGCGTTCTTCCCGGAGGCCGTGGGCCTCTGGCTAAGGGGACCTGGTTGCTGGCTTGGGTGGTTGGTCGGCCGGCGGCTTAGGATCCGCCGGCGGTTGGGACGCCGGGACTGGCGCCGGCAGCGGGGCCTTCGGGTCGGCGGGCGGATTCATCTTGGGGTCGGCCGCTGGAGCCGCGGGGACGCCAGCCTGCGGGGGCGCTCCAGCGGGTCGTTGACCCGCGGCTACTGGTTGGCCCGCAGCGGCGGGATCTGTCGCCTCCTCGGGTTCGACGGGACGCCAACCGGAGTCGACGACCAGATAGCCGGCCCAGAAGAACGGATGCTTCGCCGTGAGCTCGACCGGATCCTTGCCTGCTTTGACGCGAAGTTCAGCCGTCGGGTCGATCGGCGTTTCTTGAATGAGTTGCACGCTCCGCTGCCAGGCGTCGGCAGCGGCGGTATGGGGAAGCTCCTGCACGAACTCACGGATCAAGTCGAGCGTCGACTGGCCGCCGACGCGCCAGCGACTCAGCAGCAGCGTGTCGGCGCCGGCCGACATCAGGCCGCAACTGGCGAAGAACAGTTCGTCGCCCGGCGCGACGGTTTCTCTGCCGCGGCGGCCTCGCGCCGCTTTGCCGCCGCGCTCAGCCGCGGTATGCATGCCCGGGAGGAGAATTCGTTGCGGCCCGTTGCCGGCGATCGTCATCCATTGTTCGAGTCCTCCCTGCTGAGCGGTGCGGTCGACCGGCAGCGGCGACCAGGCGAGCGGATCGGAACCGAGAGCGTCGACTTCCTCGAGCACCAGCAGCGCGTCGAGAAGCGTGGCGAGGATCGGCGACGGCGCGGGGGTCGGCTGCGCGAGCGGCATCGGGCCGGGGATCGCGGCCTGGAGCGCGGCGAGGGCTTCTTGCTCTTGTTCCGGTTCGTCGCCGGGGACCATGTCGCCAGTGACCAGGCCTGTCCGTTGGATACGACGCCAGGTTCCATCGAAGCTAAACGCCAGCGCCGCCGTCGGCGCGTAGCGAATCGTCGCGAGGCTGCCGAGCGGCGTCATTTTTTCATCAAGCGTCGTGACCAAGGCTTCGAACGGCACGTACCAGACGACGCCGTCGGGAATGACGATCAACTGCTTCAAGGCGGCCGGTTCGATCGACGCTCCGGAAAAGATTGCCTTGTAGAGTTTAGCGCCGCTTTCTTGCCACTTGTCGGAGGCGAGGTCTTCGACCGGGACTTCATGGTTCGCGTCGATGTTGCCGACGTCGCGCAGGAATTGCGAAACATGTCCGCCCAGGCGATTCGACGGCCCGCAGTTCCAACTCGTGACCGCTTTGTTCGTCAGGAGGATCGCCAGCATCCCGTCTGCCGTGTCGTGAAAGACGAGCAGCGCCTGTCCTGCTTGCAGCCGCGATTGGAAGTCGATCGGCGCCATCGTGGGCGGGAAGGTGATGTCGGCCGCGGGGCGGCCGACGCCGATGCGCGCCAGTTCCGCTTCTCGCTCGTCGACGGCCGCGCCGTATTGTTCCCAAAGTCGGGGCGCCTTCTTCTTGGCCGCCTCGTCGGGATTGGGAGTCCAGAGCGAACTAAGCTGCGCTTGAAGCTTGCCGGTGTCGCCCAGCGCACCGCCGAGCGCGGGATAGCGGGTAAAAATTTCCGCCTGCTGCTGCCGTTGCTGCGGGGTGAGGCGATCGGCGGGGGCGGTGACGACGTCGCGCACCGCGCCGACGCGGCCCCCCCAGGGGAGTTCGTTGTGGTAACGGCGTCGTTTGGCGAAGTCGGTGATCTCCAGGACGGCAGCGATGTTCTTGCGTTCGAGGGCGGCCAGAAGCCAGCGATCGAAGGCCTCGGGCTGCGGGGTGATCATCACTGCCATCGTTTCCAGCGGCCAGAGCATCGTATCGGCGGGCGACGGGTCGGCCAGCAGTTGCTCGTAAACGGGCGAGGCGGAACGCATCGGCAGCGTTTGCGCGTCGAACATGCGGTTCGCCAGCCCAAGCTGGAACAGCGGGTGGGAGATCTTCTGCTGTCCGGCAAGCGCCGTGGCCAGCGCCCCGTGAGCTGAAGGCCGGTTCTGCGCGAACTGGAGCCGCGCGTCGAGATACTGCGCGTAGTTGCCGAGAATGCCGTTGCGGGCGTCGCCAAGCAGCGCGACGCCTGCCGCTAGCGCGGGAGCTGCCCCCTTCACGTCGCCGATGTTGAGGAACTCGTCGGCTATCGCGAGGCTCAGCCGAGAGGCGATGAAGTTGTACCGTTCGCGACGAGCCCACGCGGCGGCGTTCTGCAGCGCCGGATTGGGATCGGTGACGTTCGCGGCGATGCGAGCGAGTTCCAGCCATTTGAACGCATCGTCGACCATGCCTGCGTCTTGGAAGAGGTAGGCCGAATAGGTCGCTTCGGTGAAGAAGCCGACGGCCGCCGAGGCGTTGCCGGCGTTGAGCGAGATCTTCCCTTGCTCCAACAGCGCAACGCAGGTGAGGGGATGATCGAACTGTCCCGCGGCGAGGAGACCGCGATCAAAGCGTTGCTGCGCTTGCTCCGGGTCGCCGATGCCGACGAGCGCCAGCCCCTGCAACACGTCGCTCCAGACCCCCGACCAGTGATTGGGCGGCGTGCTGCCGCGAGCCAGCGTCGAGGCGAGGGTTCGCGAGAGGGAATCGTGGGCGCCGAGCGGGCCGAGGATTTCGTTGCGACGACGGATGGCGAGCGCGGAGCAGCGAACCACTTCGACGACGTCGATGGGCCAAAGTTGCGGCGGCGTGACGACGCCGCCCTGTTGGACCTGCGGACCGGCGTCGATGCTTCCCTGCGACACCGGCAACGTCGTGGCAAACCTGCCGGGGACGAAGCGACGGTCGCTCACGCCCCACGGGATCGCGACGCGGGCCAACGTCGCATCGGCGGCGAGTTGCTGCGGGAATTGGACCCGCAGCATCCACTTCGGGTACTGCAACAGAAGCGTGCAAGCCTGATCGAATTGCTGGAGGGCCTGCTCGGGCTGCCCCCAATGGTAGAAGGTTTCGCCCAGCATCGCGTGATAGCAGATCGAGTCGACCCAACGGACCGTCCCGGCGGGGCCGAGCGTCTTTACGCCGCCGGTGAGCGACCGACTGAACGTCCGCTGGGCGCTGCGGAAGTCGCCCTGATAAAGATCGTCGACGCCGTTGTAGTAGCCCTGCGAGGGGATCGTGTCACCGAGCTGGGCTTGCGCGCGCCGGGGGCCGACGGCGACGACGAGCGCCGCCAGCGCCCCCAGGGTCGCGAGCCTCAGCCCGCTAGCTGATGCTTGCATGATGGTTCTCTGCTCCGGGCGCTGACGCTTCCGGCTTTTAGGCGCGGCTGCGCTCCACTCGGGAAGGTCAGCGAATGGCGCCAACGAGGCGGATGCGGGGCCGCTTGGCACTGGTTTCTATTCTAGCAATGAGCGGCGGGAATGCTTGCGATTGGGCGGCAATCGCCCGGAGACGTTGCCTTGAACGCCGGTTAGCCCCGGCGAGTCTGGGGGCAAAAAGAATCGCCAACCGCCGTCTATCCGAAAATTCTGCCAGCGAAGTGAAAGTTTGCCGGTCGTGCCGCCGATAACGGTTGTAGGGTTTGCTGCCGCCATGCTGGCGCCGCAAGCCTTGACCGGCGCGTCAGTGGCGTCGGCTGAGATAGAACAGACTCCTGTTGGGAGCCCACCTGTGAACATTTCGACTTTCAAGCGCTCCGCGCGGTTTCAGATGCTGGCTGGCGGCTTGCTGCTGCTGGCGTGCGGCATGTCGACTGGCTGCCAGATCGACGTGGCGGGGCAAACGCTCCCCAGCCCATACCATCTGACCGACGACGTGCAGTACTACGCTCCCGGTCCGGAGTTCAAGCTCGCGAACGAGGCCGCGGCCTTGGCCGAGCAACGGGCGCAGGAGATCAGCGAACCGCAAGCCGCGCAATCGCCGTAGTCGGCAGGATTGCGTGATCGGCGCAGCGCGGTTGGCGTTCTTTTCAACACACGGCTATCGAACCGCGGGGCTCGTCCCCGCGCGCCCGCCGCAAGCGGCGAGACCAATAGAGTTCGCGGGATGATTCACTGTTTGACGGATTCAGGTGGCAGAGGGTGATTGGTCGGTTCAACGCCAGTTGCCAAAGGTTGCGCACGCCCGCGCGGCCCGCGGCGACAACTCGGGGGGGTGGCGCCTAGCGTGGCAGGCGTCTGAGGGGGCGTAGCGCTGGCGACAGTTCGGCGCCCCTCAGACGTCTTTGCCCGCGGGGCCAAACAAGGGTTCAGCCCACAGGGTTCAGGGTTCAGTAAACGCGAGCCGCGGGGGTTCATCCCCCCGGTCTTCACCGCAAGACTTGAGCCCCCCGCTCCCAGCGTTCATGCTGAACGCATTCTCCGATCCCCTCCCCTGCCCTTCGGAACCGTCGCGTGGCATCTGAATGGTCTGAGCTTGAGCCGCGGTGGCGCGCCGTCGCCGCCCAAATCCACGCCAGCGGCCGGCAGATCGTCATCGCGGTCACCGGCGGCGGCAGCGGCGCGATCAGCGCCCTGCTCCAGACGCCGGGCGCCTCACGCACGATTCTCGAAGCGATCGTCCCCTACTCGTTCGCAGCGCTGACAGATTGGATTGGCGCGACGCCAGAGCAAGCCTGCAGCGCCGCCACGGCGCGAGCCATGGCGATGGCCGCGTTCATGCGGGCCCGCAAACTTGCCCCCGATGCCGCCCCGGAGACATGGCTCGGCGTTGGCGCCACGGCGAGCTTGGCTACTGATCGGCCCAAGCGAGGCGAGCGCCGTGGTCACGTCGCCTTTCAAACTTACGATAGAACGTTTGAGGCCGAGTACTCCTTGGATGATTTGCCTCCTCTGCGGGAGTCAGACGAACAGTTTGCCGCTGCGCAAACCCTAGCGATCGTCTCTAAAGGCTGTCAGCTCGGCGCCGAATTCGTGGACTCGCAGGCGGCGCCTGGGCATGGCGTCTTGGCTGCAGGAGAGGACACGGATCTGCTGCTCGGCCGCAAGCGTCTGAACATTCGCGGCCCGGGAAACTGGTGGGATTATCTTGAGGCTGATCTCGCTTCCTCCATTCGCCTTCTATTTCCAGGCGCCTTCAACCCTCCTCATGTGGGGCATCTTCGCATGGCAGAGGCCGCTGAAAAGCGCCTTGGTTGTCCCGCTGTTTGGGAACTGTCGATCGAGAACGTTGATAAGCCGCTCCTCGATCTCATCTCGATGGACGAACGCTTTGTACGGTTGCGAGAGATTGATAACGACCGCTGGATCGCCCTCACCCGCGCCCCGACCTTCCGCGAAAAATCCGAACTCTTCCCCCACGCCACGTTCATCGTCGGCATCGATACGCTCATCCGCATCGCCGATCCCAAATACTACGCCGGCGATCCAGCCCAACGAGACGCCGCCATCGCCGAGATCGCCTCCCGCGGCTGCCGATTTCTGGCGTTCGGCCGCGTGATCGACGGCGAGTTCAAGGTGCTGAGCGATCTCACGCTCCCCCCGGCCCTCGCCGCCATCTGCGACGAAGTCCCCGCCGCCGAATTTCGCGAGGACGTCTCCTCCACGGAATTACGACAATCACGCAGCGATCATTAGCTCCCGGTCAGTGACCGGGGGCTAAAACGACCCGGGAGCTAAAACGGTCGCGCGTGACTCAGGCTTTCCGCCCCGTTAGAATACGACTCTCGTTTCAACCGGCATTCTCCCCTGGCGAATTCAGCCCGGAGTTCTCATGCGATACGCTCTCGCCCTGCTCTTCTCGCTCGGATTGATTCTTCCCGCGCCCGCGCACGCCGCCGACAACTGGCCGCAGTGGCGCGGGCCGAACGCCTCGGGCGTGGCGGCCGCGGGAAATTACCCCGTGGAGTTCTCGGGCGAGGAAGGCGTCGCTTGGAAAGTCGACGTCCCCGGCGTCGGCACTTCGTCGCCGGTCGTGTGGGACGACGCGATCTTCCTCACCACCAGCGACGACAAGCAAGACACGGTGATCGCCTACGGCTTCGACGGCCAGCAGCGGTGGAAGAAAACGCTCGGCCCCGGCGAAGAAGGGAAGCACAAAATGGGAAGCGGCGCCAACCCCTCCCCGGTGACTGACGGCAAGCATGTCGTCAGCTATTTCAAGAGCGGCCGCGTCGCCTGCCACGATTTCGCCGGCAACGAACTGTGGCAGAGCAATCTGCAAGAACGATACGGCGAAGACACCTTGTGGTGGGATCTCGGCACGTCGCCGATTCTGGCCGGCGGCAACGTCGTCATCGCGGTGATGCAGGCGGGCGATTCGTACCTCGTGGCGCTCGACCCCGCGACTGGCGACGAAGTCTGGAAGGTCAAACGGCAGTACCAGCGCCCCGACGAATCGGACCAGGCCTACACCACCCCGCAGGTGGCGAACGTCGGCGGCCGCGAAGTGATCGTCACCTGGGGCGCCGACCACCTCACCGGCCACGACGCCAAGACCGGCGAACTGATCTGGGAAAGCGCCGGCTTCAATCCGAAGGAAGAAGGGATGTGGCGCGTCATCGCCTCGCATGCGATGAACGACGAAATCGCCGTCGTCCCCTTCGGCCGCGGCAAGTTCTTGGCTGGAGTGAAGCTCGACGGCTCGGGCGACGTCACCGAGTCGGGCCGCGTTTGGGAGCAAGAAGTCGAAGGCCCCGATGTGCCGACGCCGATCGTCTCCGGCGACAAGTTCTTCGTGCTGACCGATGGCGGCAAACTCTTCTGCCGCGATCTTAAAACGGGTGCCGAGATCTGGAACGGCGACTTGCCGAAAGGCCGCGACAAGTATTTCGCTTCGCCGGTGCTGGCCGGCGACAAGCTCTACTGCGTTCGCGAAGACGGCGTCGCCTTCGTCGTCGACGTCAGCGACGGCTTCAACCTGCTGACGAAAGACGGCAACGAACTGGGCGAACGAGTCATCGCCACGCCGGTCCCCGTACGCGACCGCCTCCTGATCCGCGGCGACGATCACCTCTTCTGCTTCGGCGCAGAAGAAAACGGTCCCGCAGCCTCGAAGTAAGAGCGAGCCAACAGTCAGTTGGGTGGCATGGTCTCGATCGTACTCCATCGTGACCATGAGGCGCCGCGACGGCGATTGCGTGAGTTCCGCAGGCTCACGGCTTCGGGGCCGAGAGCATGCCACCCGTGTCGTTCACGGCGCAATCGTCAACTCGCGCAGTCGCTCATCACGAACGATCGAAAGCTCCAACGGCTCTCCCTTGGGCGCGATAGAAACAATCCGCGTGAGATCATCTACCGTCATCGTCACCCGCCCCGCCGCCGCCACGATCACATCCCCCACTTGCAGCCCGGCTCGCGCCGCAGGCCCGTTCGGATCGACGCTCAGCACTTCAATCGCTTCATCGGCGAGCAGATCGAGCTCGCGCACCAGCATTCGTGGGAGCCCCACCGTCGTTCCGGCGATACCCAGCCACCGCCGGCGAACTTCGCCGTGAGCAAGCAACTCGCCGACGACCCAGTGCGCAGTATTCGATGGCACGGAGAAGCCGAGCCCCTGCGCCATGGCAATGATCGCCGTGTTGACGCCGACCACGCGGCCGCGGGTGTCGACCAGCGGCCCACCCGAGTTACCGGGATTCAGCGGCGCCGTGTGTTGAATGATGTTCTCGATCAGCCGACCGCCAACGCCGCGCATCGCCCGGCCGGTGGCGCTCACGACGCCGGTCGACACAGTCGATCGAAAGCCGAGCGGGTTGCCCATAGCGATCACGAGCTGACCGACGCGCAAGCCGTCGCTGTCGCCGAGTTCAGCGAACGGCAGGTCGCGGGCGGCGAGCCGCACAAGCGCCAGATCGGTGAGCGGATCGTCGCCGACAAGCTCGGCGTCGAGCCGGTCTCCTTCCTCAGTCACGGCGGTCAGCTTCGTCCGCCCGTTGGCGACGTGGCTGTTGGTGAGCGCATAGCCGTCGGGAGCGAGCAGCACGCCCGAACCGCTCCCGCCGCGCGTATCGCCGCGGGGCCCTTCGATGCAGAGCACCGTCGGGCCGAGCCCGTCGACGACGCCGATGACGGCCCGCGAGTAGGCGTCAAGCAGTTCAAGATCGCCAGCGGCCCCGGCATCCCCTTCAGGACGCGCCGGTAGCGGCCGATCAGCCGAGGGGGAGTCGCCAGCGTTGAACTGCCAATTGGGAGAGATGCGGCGGGACATGGCGGGAGTCCAAAGGCGGGGTGTACGAATGTTTAACTGGGGAATTGTACGGAGCGGGCAATCCCCTATGTAGCAGGCACACTCCCGTGTGCCGTCGCGAACTATCGCCAAGCGCCGCTGCCCAAAGCATTTTCCCGCCCAAAGCCGTCCGCTATCGGCCTGCACCAACGCACCTCGCCACGGCCCACGGAGTGTGCCTGCTGCGCAGCGCTTGAATTGCGGGTCTGGCGGCTCCCCCGTATACTGGCTGGCTTGCTCGAATCCCCTTGATTGACAGTAGTTGCGGCGATTTCCTCTCCCGGGCGTGCGATGGCTGACACCACTCAATTCCTCAACGCGGCGGCTGCCCGGCGGCCCCTGCTGGTCGGCGTCGACGTCGGCGGCACGAACATCAAGATTGGGATCGTCGACGACGGCGGCCGGCCGGTCGCCTACCGTTCGATCCCGACCCACGAAGATCGCGGCCCCACCGACGCGGCCGACCGGATTGGCGCCGCGGTGCGGTCGCTCATCGACGAGTCGGGACTGGACGCCGGCGATATCGCACGCATTGGTCTCGCGACCCCAGGCCCGATGGATTTGAAGGCGGGTTTGCTCCTGTGCCCGGGCAACTTGCCCCATTGGCACAATTCGCCGATCCGCGATCTCGTCAGCCGGGCCTGCGGTTATCCGGTCACCTATGTGAACGACGCCAATGCCGCCGCCTACGGCGAGTATTGGGCCGGCGCCGGGCGCGAGTACCGCAGCATGGTGCTGTTCACCATGGGAACCGGCATCGGCGGCGGCATCATCGTTGAGGAGATGCTGGTCGAGGGGGTCCACAGCTGCGGCGGCGAGTTAGGGCATATCATCATTGATTGCCATCCCGATGCCCCGCTGAACACGCTGGGCATTCGCGGGACGCTCGAAGGCTACTGCGGCGCCTACTCTCTCATTCGTCGGGCGGAAGAAGCGTTGGCCGCCGGCGGGCCAAGCTCGCTCCGGCAGCGAATCGAGCGAGGCGAGGAGCTCAACCCCAAGATGATTGCCGAAGAAGGCGAAGCGGGCGACCAGCTTTGCCTCGACCTGATCATGGAGACGGCCCGGTACATGGCGATCGGCGTCGTGACGGCTGTCCACTCGATCGACCCCGAAAGCGTGGTGATCGGCGGGGCGATGACCTTCGGCGGCGAGGGGAACGCCCTGGGCGAACGGTTCATGGCCCGCATCCGCGAGGAAGCGACCGGCCGGATGATTCACAGCCTGCGGGGTAATATTCATATTGACTTCGCCCACCTCGGCGGCGACGCCGGCTACATCGGCGCCGCGGGCTGGGCCCGGCGGGAATACCTGCTGGCGGCGACGGCCCGGTAAGAAGGGAAATGACGAATGACGAAATCCGAATGACGAATGGGGACGCTCATCACGTCAATCCGCATTTGTATTCCATTCGTCATTCTGGTTTCGTCATTCAGTTGTGATCGCTCCGGCGGCTCGTTGAGCCGCGGCTACTAATATCGACGTTCTATGACAGCTCCAAAGTTCATTCGCAATTTTTCGATCGTCGCTCACATCGACCATGGCAAGAGCACCCTCGCCGACCGGTTGATGGAGATCACCGGCGCGGTGAGCAAGCGCGAAGCGAAGGAGCAACTGCTCGACGACATGGCGATCGAGCGGCAGCGCGGCATCACGATCAAGGCCCGCGCCGTCACCATGCACTACACCTACAACGGCCAAAAGTACGAGCTCAACCTGATCGATACGCCCGGGCACGTCGACTTCCACTACGAAGTCTCGCGGTCGCTCGCCTGCTGCGAGGGCGCCGTGCTGCTGGTCGACGCCTTTCAGGGGGTCGAGGCCCAGACGGTCGCCAACGCCTTCGCCGCGATGGAGCACGACCTGACCATCGTCCCGGCGATGAACAAGATCGACCTCAACCACGCGCGGCCCGACCAGGTCCGCGAGGAAATGGTGCAGACGCTCGGGCTCGACCCCGACGAAGTGCTCGGCTGCAGCGGCAAAACGGGACTCGGCTGCGAGGGAGTCTTGCAGGCGGTGATTGAGCGCATTCCTGCGCCCAGCGGCGACCCGAAGGCGACGCTGCAAGCGATGGTCTTCGACGCCCACTACGACGAGTTCCGTGGCGCCATCACCTATGTGCGGATCATGAACGGCACGGTGAAAAAGGGTCAGAAGATCAAGTTCATCCAGCAGGGAACGACGCACGAAGTCGTCGAGCTCGGCCATTTCGCCCCGCAGCGGAAGGCTGCAGCGCAACTGAGCGCGGGACAGGTCGGCTACCTCGTCTGCAACATCAAGTCGCTCGGCAACGTCCAGATCGGCGACACCGTCACCGTTCCCGGCGACCATCCGGCCGAAGCGCTCCCGGGATATGAAGAACCGAAGCGGATGGTCTTCTGCGGCCTCTACCCTTCCGACGGCCAGGACTTCAAGCAACTGCGCGAAGCGCTCGACAAGCTCCAGATCAACGACCCCAGCTTCGATTTCGAGCCCGAGACGAGCGACGCCCTCGGCTTCGGCTTCCGCTGCGGGTTCCTGGGGCTGTTGCACATGGAAATCGTGCAGCAGCGGCTCGAAGAGGAAGCCGACATCGACCTCGTGCAGACGGCGCCGAACGTCACCTACGAGGTTCTCACCAAGAGCGGCGAGACGCTCGAAGTCCACACGCCGCAGCGCGTCCCCGATCATGGCGAGATCGAGGAATTCCGCCAGCCGATCGTGCGGGTCAACTTCATCCTGCCGACCGAGTACATCGGCGGCATCATGAAGATCTGCGCCGACCGCCGCGGCACGTATGTGCGAACCGAGTACCTCTCGCCGACGCGGGCGATGCTTGTGTACGACCTCGCCCTGGCCGACGTCATCTACGACATGCACGACCGGCTGAAGAGCACCACTCGCGGTTACGGCACGATGGATTACGAGATCCTCGGCTACCGCGCCGACGATCTCGTCCGCATGGACATCCTCGTGAAGGGCGAGCGGATCGACGCCCTCAGCATCGTCTGCAACCGCGGCGACGCCGACGCCCGCGGCCGGGCGATCATCAAGAAGCTTAAGGAAGAAATCCCGCGGCACATGTTCGAGGTGTCGCTGCAGGCCGCCATCGGCACGCGGATCGTCGCCCGCGAAAATATCTCCGCCATGCGGAAGAACGTCACCGCGAAGTGTTACGGCGGCGACATCAGCCGCAAGCGCAAGCTGTGGGAGAAGCAGAAGGAAGGCAAGAAGCGAATGAAGTCAATCGGCATGGTCGACATCCCGCAGAAGGCGTTCCTCGCGGTGCTTGAAACCGGTGAGGAAGCGGGGCAGAAGAAGTAGGATTAACCACGACGGCACAACGAGCACGACGAAAGAAGATGTGTTCTGTATTTCGTCGTGCTCGTTGTGGTTCAATTCTTTCAGCCGGTTGCAAGTTGTTCGATCATCTCTTTCGTCGCCGCTTCGACCGCTCGCTGCCAGTGTTGATCGCCAAACTGGTCGGCGTATTCTTTTCTCGCGTGGGCGAAGATGATGCCGCGGCTGTTGTTGATCACCGCTCCCATACGGTTCGCGTCGAACGCCTGGGCGACGTCTTTCGCGGCGCCCCCTTGGCTGCCGAAGCCGGGGACGAGGAACCAGGTGTGCGGCATCGAGGTGCGGAGCTCAGCGAGTTGCTCCGGATACGTTGCCCCGACGACGGCGCCGGCGAGGCCGTAGCCTGATTCGCCTTTGGTTTCCGTGGAGAATTTTTCTACTAGCGCCGCTACTTCGTTATAGACGCGCCGAGGGCGGGACGCCCCGGCTCGCTCGGGAGTGTTGCTGACTTCGAGATCCTGCAACATCCCGCCGCCGGGGTTGGACGTTTTTACGAGGACGAACAGGCCGGCGCCGCGTTCGCGGGCGACCTCCACAAATGGCGTCAGGCTGTCTTCGCCGAGGTAGGGGCTGACCGTGAGGCAATCGGCGCCCCACGGACTTACGCCGCGGCCGAGCAGTCCCCGCGCGTACGCTTCGGCTGTCGAGCCGATGTCGTTCCGCTTGCCGTCGAGGATTACCAGCAACCCGCGCTCTTGGGCGTAGCGAACTACCTCGGCGAGGGCCGTCATCCCACTTGGGCCAAGTTCCTCAAAGAACGCCATCTGCGGCTTCACAACCGGCACCAGCGGCGCCACGACGTCGATCACGCCGCAACAGAAATCGAGATAAGCGTCGGCATGGCCGTTCGGCTCCGCCTCGCGGCCGGTGGTAATCGGCCAAGGAAGCTGTTCCCAACGAGGGTCGAGGCCGACGCAAACGGCGTTGCCGGTGCGGCGGACGGCGGCGGCGAGTTGATCGGTGAAGTGGGGCACGGCGGTTCGACAGCTGTATGTGGCGAGCAACGCCGCGCTACGCGATGATTCGCGGGGAATGAGAGAGAAACGCGGCGAAAGGGCGCGAGATTCCGCGGACGATACAGTAAAGAAACCGCTGTTAGTCCTTGAACTCTTGCACCGAACGATTGTACTGCCGCGCCTTGGCGAGTGCAGCCCGCGATTCGGCTGCCTTACCCTGTTTGGCCAGGACGTACGCACGGGCCGCATTGACTTGATCGAGATTCGGAGCGCCAGCATCTAGCTTGGCGAGCAACGCGTTGGCTTCGTCAAACTTGCCCGTGGCGCCGTAACAGACGACTAGCTTTACCGCCGCGCTGGAATAGACGTCGGGATTCAGTACCCCGTCATTCACGGCAGCAGAAAGCGATTCCCCAGCGGCTGCGTAATCACGGTTGGCAAACGCTGCCTCGCCCTTGGCAACGGCGGCGCTGCCTGTCTCTCGCTTGGCGGCGAGCTCAGGATTTGAGGAGCTGCAGCCGCACAGCAGCAGTGCGGCGGCGAGGCACGGCATTGAAGCTGTGAGGCGTCCCGGCATTACAGCTCGCTATCGATAGCTTCTTCGCCGTTACGGCTGCCGAGGGCGCGCCACACCGCAAGATCGATTCCATCGTTGACGATGGCCGTGTGGCCGTCGCCGAACGCAGTAACGGCCGACCCAGGATGCTCGCTGCGAGCGGCGACAATCGCGAATTCTTGGGGCGTATCGGGAATCGCGCTAATGCTGCCGCAGTCGTAGCCAGACCAGTTAGGCGGGGCGACGTGGTTGTATTGCGTGGAATCGTAGCCAGCGAATGGCCAGCCATTCGACCAGTCATCCCCAGCAGGCCATCTGCCGGCAGCAAGAAAATTGTAGCTGTCCACGCGCGGCGTGTAAGCTTGACATTCCTGCATAAACGTATCGGTGTCGACGGGCGAGCTAGGGCGAGAGGCTGACGTAACCATGTCAGACTTGCTTGGCAGTTCGCTGTTGGCGTCTCCCCCAGTTCCTTTCGTGCGTTCGGAGAAAAACGCCGTCTTGGAAAGCCCGTCGGTGAACGCTTTTGCGGATAGTCCTTTCTCGCCAATTGAGAAAGCGCCATTCCCGCCGCAATCCCAAGGATCGGTTGGTCGGGCGGTGTAAATGCCGGCGGATCGCGCGCCGGCCGCCGGAGTGGAGCCGCCAAAGTTTGCTCGATAGTTGTTTTCAGAGATGATTCGCTCTGAATTGGGGTCGGATGGGCAAATGAACAGCCCTTGAGCCGTCGAGTATGCGGTAAGGTGAGGGTTCGTAGGATTGGTCATCTTCTTGACTTGGGCAATTCCAAAGTCAATTTGATTGAAGATGTTCGCCTGTTCCATGTAAGGAAGCAGCCAAACGTGAACCGAGTAAAAGCCGGTTTTGTGGCTGGGTTGCACGCTCTGATAGTTCGTGTAGCTGCTGCCCCCCTCTTTCCAGTCAGGCAGTAATCGACCTGGCGGAAACACGCCTCTCGCACTCTCGTAGTTAGCCGCCGCGAGCGCCATCTGTTTCACGTTGTTGACGCAGGTAGTCCGGCGAGCTGATTCGCGCGCAGCCTGAACCGCAGGGAGCAATAACGCCACCAGGACGCCGATAATCGCGATCACTACCAGAAGCTCAACGAGAGTAAATCCTCGCGAGAGACGCGTTTGCATGGCCTTGTCCTTGTTTCGTCAAAGCCGCCCGACTCTGAGTACTGCTGGTCTCGTATTCCGGAGGGGCGGCTGCCTGGGACCGCTCGCATCCTAGCCGGTTCATGTTAAGGGAACGCGGAGCTTTCGCAAAATGAATTTTCGCAGGGCAGTTCGGCAAAGTGTTGAACCGCCAAGGACGCCAAGGGAATGATCGGTAGGTCTTTATTTGGCGTCCTTGGCGTCCTTGACGGTTAATAACTCGAAGTCGACCCAAACCAAGCGGTGGTCTGAGCTTGGAAAAGGGTGAACGCCGACCAGCTTAAACAGCGGGTCGGTCGATTCAGGCCAATAGACGCCTGACTTAGCGACCTTGAGATTGGCCGAGGGGAGGACGTAGTCGATGCGGAGGTTGCCGGGGCCAGGGTTGTCGGCGGGGTCGCAGGTGTCGTGGGCCGGGGCGCCGCGGTGTCGTGCGTTGGCGCCGCCTTGGAACTTGGCTTGTTCGACGGCGCCAAGCGAGGCGGGGGGCAGGTATTTCAGGACCTGGGGGGCGCTCAAGAGCGCGGAAATGCCGGCGGGGCCGTCGCCGTCGTGGGGATCGCCGTTGAGGTCGCCGAGGATGATAAAGTTGGGGGGCGAGCGCTCCACTGGCGCGTCGCGGCGAATGGGCGATGTGATTAAACCGCCTTGAGTTCCTTTGTCGTCGTAGATGTAGCCGGCCTGTGCCGGCGGGCCGGTGTAGTCGACCCAGAAGCGGAGCTCGTCGTGATTACGCCGACCGTTGCGGTCTTCAGGGCCGTCGAACGTCGGCGGCGTGGGGTGCGAAGCGAGCAGGTGCAGTCGCTGTCCCTCAATGATGATCGGCACATCCCAGTGGCTCTTCGACGATAGTGGAAACTGTTCCAACGCCGCTGACGAGTACCAGTCGGCCGGTTCAGGCGTTTGCAGATCGTCCGGCAATTTGGCCCCGGGCATGTCGCGCCAGCGGAAGTTCTGAAACGTCCGCACTCCTTGAGCGTCAATTGGATACTTCGAGAGGATCGCCATGCCATACTGCCCGTGATATCGGCCGTAACCCCAAGCGTCGGCGGCGAATGCATCGCTGTTAGGAGTCGAGTCGACGACGCCGTTGCGTCCCAGGTCGAAACCGGAGTGGCGGCCCGTATTTGCTGGCGCGCGAAAACGGTGCGCGAATTCGAGAGGCTTCGCGGGGCCGTCTGGAGAGCCGGAGACGTTTTGCGGTACGGCCAGATAGTTCTGGCAGAACGCGTTGAGCACCATCCCCTGAGGATCGTCGTCGATTTCGTTCAATAAGATCACGTCGGGGCGAACGCGTTGAATAATCTCGGCGAGATGCTGGGCCTGCGGGTCATTCCCCGCTTGCAACCGAGCTAAGATTTCCCCGCTATTTTGGCCGTAAAGCGAGAGATTAAATGTCGCGATGCGTACCGACTCTTCGCTGGCTGCGACCCCGCTTAATAGCGGCAGAACAGTAACGGCCCAGAAGGCAACGCTCAAGACTGCTCTCGGAATGGTTGGTCTCATTGTGCAGTTTACTGAGGTGAATACAGCGTCGATCCTCCAGCAGGCCATTGCCTGAGTCTACGGCGGGGTGAGGTGGTTTCAATGGACGGAGAGGCTCTACCCTGAATTGCGGCAGACCGCGAGACGTATTCGCCGGCGCCGCAAAGCGTGGCAGAGATTTCCCAGCGTCTGCGCAGAGCGACAGACGCAAAGCTTCTCATCGCATGAGACGCGGAACTTGCCAAATTCACTTAACCTGCTTGGCCTTCATTGGTTACTGCTTCTGCGGTAGTGGGAGACGAGTGAGGTAAGCACCGAAGGAGGCATCGCGGAACGACTTTTGCTTCGCAGGGGGAGCCGATTAATGTTCCTGCTAGTCAGGAGTGCGTTCCTGCATTGCGGGTACTCAGCAGGCGGATAACGCAGCTCGAAGCCCATTGCTTGGAGAATTGCGGCTCTTCGCCCATAATCATCATGCTTCCTTCACGACCGCCAGGTAATCTGGAGGCGTGGTTCCATTGTCGACCTTATCGAGTCGCGGCTGGCGTCTGTCCGTGTCGCCTCCGATATCCGTGGCAGCTCGTGCTTGCCGCGCGGACCTCACCGTTTAGAGCTTAACTTTGTTTTGACATCTTTTGGGGGAACGCTCATGAAACGATTCACCGCCGTCTTCTGTGCTGCACTGGCGATGTGCAGCGCGGCTTCGTTGCAAGCCGCCACTTTTTTCTCTGACAGCTTCAACTACGCCAATGGCGACCTCACCGTCGTCGGCGGTTCTGGCAATAACGTGTCGGGGGGGCTTTGGGTTCCTCACAGCGGTCAGGCCAACGCACCGTCGATTGCGGTCTCGAACGGCAGTGCCGTCCTGCTGACCCCAGGCAGCGAGGACGCCAATCGGTCGATCAGCGATCCTGTGAACGACGCTCAAGTTGCCGGCGAGACTTGGTACTACGCGGCGCTAGTGACCGTCAATGATCAGCGGGCGACGCCCGCGACGACGGGCATCATCAACGAATACTTCCTACATTTCAAAGACTCGGGCAACAACTTCCGGTCGCGGCTGTACGTAAAAGACCCTTCGACTGGAGTCGGCGGCGCCGGCTTCCGGTTCAGCATGGGCGCTTCCTCTGGCGCCGCCAATGCCGTCGATTGGGGAACTGACTTGGCGTTCGGCGTGCAGTATCTCGTCGTCGGGTCGTATGTGTTCGACACCGGAGCCGCCAGTCTGTGGGTTAACCCGGCGAGTTCAGCGAGCACGAGCATTACGGCCACAGCTAGCCCTGGTCCCGGCACGTTCACGTCGGCTTTGGCCCTGCGTCAGGCGTTTCTCAGCGGTGCCGGTCCAAATACGGAGATCCTGGTCGACGCCGTCGCGTTGGGAGACACGTTTGACAGCGTCGTCGCTTCCGTGACGATCCCCGAGCCGGCAACGTTGTCGCTGGGCGCCCTCGGCTTGCTCAGCCTGGTTGGGCTGCGCAGCCGCCGGTAAGCGACGACTCTCTCGAAGTTCGAAATCTCTCTGACGCCGCCGTCGGGCTCAGCGCCCGGCGGCGGTGCGTTGGGAAAGGTGCTTCGAAAGATCAATCATCAATAAAGAATGCGAAATTGGTGCGACCTTCTTTGACGTTTTTGCAGCTTAAGGACGATGACAAATGATTCTTCGACGTTGGCAAGCCGCGGCCGTGGCGGGCGGGCTTTTGGCGGCAGCAACTCCGGGACTGGCGGACGCTGCTCCGCAGAAAATCTTTGCAATCGCCCAACAGCAACCGTCCGGTTTGGCGGAGGTCGCCGGCAATCCATCGGACAGCATGATGCTGTACGACGTGACGTCGATCGGAACTCCCGGCACGACAGGCGTCTTCAACAATAGCCCCTTGTTCACCGTTTGGCTCGGCTACGAAATATTCGAAGGCGAGGTCGGCGACGTCGCGGGCGGAGTGCCGCGCGGCAATCGCGAAGATACTTCGGCGATCACCTTCAATCCCGCGAACGGCACGATTTACGCCATCGCGTTCGACAGCAGCTCGCCAGGCACGACGGCGAATCCCAATAACCCCGACACTGTCGGCGACAACCAGGGCGACTGGGACTTGTATCGCATCGACTATCAGGATCTGCTCGCCGACTTCGTCACGAACAATCGTCCGAAGGGAACGATTTACGCGCCTCGGTCGCAACGCATCAGCACGTCCGATGAGCAGTTTCTGGCCGACATCAGCAGCCCGCTGTTCGATGGCACGGTCGACGGGATCGCTAACAATGTTCCGCACCCTGGCGGTTTGACCTCGACGGTATTCATCGATAACGCCATTTTGAAGGTCGGCGAAGTCGGTCGCTCGCAAGGCGGGCCGTCGTTCTTCGATACGCAAATGGACTTCGTCAATCCGGAAACGTTGGTGATGATGGACACCGCCTCGCGCCCGGCTCCGGGAGCGCCCGCCGGCGACTTCCAAATTCGCGCGGTGCAGCGGGTCAGCACGGCTCCCGGCGCGGCGGTCATCGATTTCGATGGCCCCGACAATGCGACCGGCGCCCCGGGCAGTGCCGTTGCCGACGACGATCAGCAAGGCGGTCGCAATGGCAACAGCGTCCAGTCGTGGCAGTCGACGATTATGGGCCGGCTCGAAATGGACGTCGCCGACGCCACCGATCCGGGAGGTTGGGCGTTCGTTCGTTCCGGCGCTAAGTTGGGCGTGTGGGTGGCTGACAACGAAGGGGCCAACTCGGGCGATGAAGTGTCTTATTACGAGCTCGATTTCAGCGGGGCGACGCCGACCGCGACGAAAAAGCTGCTGCCGACGTCGAACGCAGGCAGCATGTCGTTCCGCGTCGATGAGAATCCGACGGCCGACGGAACCACCAACAACGGTGAAATCGACTTCCTCGCGGTTGATAAGAACGGCAATCTGGTGATCGGCGAGTCGGGCTTCTTCGACACGATCGCCGGCAGCACCACGGCGCCGACCGGAAACGGAAATTTGACCGCCGAGCAGCCGAAGGTGCTGACCGTCGGCATCGAGAGCTACGATAATCCCGCCGGCGTCGTTCCTGCGGGCTACACGGCTTCGGGCGGGACCGTGACGTTCGACAGTCCGTCGGCGTGGTCGACGTCGGCGAGCATGTCGCCGACGCTCACGGACGATACCCAGGTCCTCAACACGACGAAAGTCGCCTACGATCGCAGCACCGGGTATGTTTACGTGATCGATCAGGACGCCGACTTTGTCGAGGATATCTACGTCTTCGATCCGACGACGGGGCAGATTATTTACGAGGAGCTGAACGCGTTCAATCCGGGGTTGTTCAACACCGGTACGCAGATCGTTTTCACCCGCGGCGACATCAATGGCGACGGAGTCGTCAACGGAAGCGACGTCACCGCTCTGCAAGCTGGCATTGCCGACCCGACCTTGGGAGGGACTGTCTCCGCCGCCCTCGGCGGTGAGTGGTACGATCTGACTGGCGACGGGTTGCTGACGGCAGCAGACCTCACGGCTCTCAACGGCATCATCGGCTCGACGCCGATCGCCGGCGACTTCGACGGCAACGGCAAGGTCGAGCAGGCCGATCTGGCGCTCTGGAAGACCGGCTTCGGCACCACCTACGACGGCGCCGATTTCCTCGCTTGGCAGCGTAATCTTGGCGCCGGCAGCGCCATGGCCGCCGCGTCGAACGTGCCGTAGCCGACGGCCGCCCTGCTGGCAGCGGCGAGCGCCGTAGGACTGCTGATCGGCCGTCGCCGAAAGTAAAGTAACGCGAGAAGCGTCGTCGCCGGTAACATTAACGAGATCTTCACGGATCGGGCCGCGGTTGGGCCGGTCGGTGAGCGCAATTGCGCGACAATACTGCGGTTTTTTGAGGATGCAAAAAGCTTCCCGCTGCCTCGGTTGGCAGTTATCCTAAATAGTCGCGTAACCAACCGCCCCGCGTTGCCCGCCGCCGGCAACACTTCCCCCGCCTCCCTTCCCGGCTCCCCAAGCGGAGCCTGTCGAGCCGCTCTTGAGCACGACGTTCTGAAGGGCTCCGATTGATCCGCATCGGTTACTTGCGAACACCATTGGTTGAGGAAACAGACATGGATTTTCGATTGTCGAAGAGGAATGCGCGTCCGACGAACGTCGCCGCCAGCGCCGCCCTGGCGTGCTTGCTGGGATGGCAGAGTTCGGCGCAGGCCCAATTGCAGATCACCGAGATCATGAGCAACACGCTCAGTCCGGACGACAACGCATGGGAGTGGATCGAGGTCCGTAATACCGGGGCGACGCCGATCGATCTGAACGGCTACATCGCCGGCCGGTTGGGCGACACGCAGTTCGTCACGCCGGCGGTGAATAGTCAGTTGGCGGCCAACACAGTCATTCCTGCCGGTGGCGTAGCTGTGTTGTATGACGCCGATCTGACCGGCTCTAGTCCCGGCGACTACAACGACAGCTTGTTTCGCACTGCTTGGGGATTAGCCCCGACCGTACCGGTGGTGGCCACGCGCGGCTTCGCGCTGGGGCTCACCAACAGCGGCGGTTCCTCCATCGGCTTCTGGCAAGATGCATCGCTCTACAATCAGGATGTCGCCGACGACGGGATGGGGGAGCTCCGGATTTCGCAGTTCACGAACGCAGCCTTCAGCATCGACTTTCGGACGACGAACAATTTTCCTGCGGTGAACGAGGGAACCTCTATCCGCTGGAGCGGCAACGGCGGCTACCAGGATGGCGCCCAGTGGGGACCGACTACTTCCGGAACGACAAGCGTGCCGGCGACCCTTGTCGGCGATGTGAATAGTCCGGAGGACATTGGAAATCCGGGTGTTTTTCCAAGCGGAACGCCCGGAACCGGATTGTTCTTTACTGAGATTATGTACAACCCTCGCTCGGGTGGAACAAACGAAGTTCCTTGGGAATGGGTTGAGGTATTCAACAATACCGGCGCAACGATTGATTTTGGCGCAACTCCATACGTGTTTGATGACGATGATGACAACGCGCTAACAGCAGCGAACATTACCTCTGGTGTTATCCCGAATGGAACCGGAGCGGTTCTATTTAATGCAAGTCCCACTACTGGTATTTCGCTCGCTTCGATGCAGTCAGCTTGGGATAACGGACTCGGGACTAACTTCATTCCGGTAAGTACCTTTACTCAACTTGCCCAAGGTGGCGATAAGCTAGCACTTTGGCCGAGCCTTAGTGCATATTCCACAGAAGCCACGACTGGCCAAGGGCGCACGTTTACCAACGCTATTGGCCAAGTTGCATATGATGATGATTCGCCAACAGTCGCATTAGGTGTAACTGGCACTTGGCCCACTGACGACGGCAACGGCTCAATTCATATATTGAGCTTTGAAACCGATCAAAGCGTGGGCGACAACTGGGCACTAAGCAACGAAGTTGACGGAATCTCGTTCTTCGCAACGGGCATCAACGGCACATTGACCATCCACTCCGGCGGCGATCTCGGCACGCCAGGCGTGTTCACCGTTGCCACGGCGTCAGACGCCGACTTCAACAACGACAACGTCGTCGACGGCGCCGATTATTTGATCTGGCAGCGAGGCTTCGGCCTCGCTGGCCAGCCGAACAAGTCGACCGGCGACGCCACCGGCGACGGCAATGTCAATGGACTTGATCTTGATCAATGGAAGTCAAAGTTCGGCGGCGCCCCCGCCGTGGCGGCGATTGGCGCCGTGCCGGAACCGGCCTCGTTGGCGCTCGCTGGCTTGGCCGGTTTGGCGCTCCTCGGGTTGCGCGCTCGCGCTAAATAAGCCAATCGGTTGTTCGATCCGAGAATCGTGCCTTTAATGAAGATCGGCCGCATGACTCCCGCCGGAGCGTGCGGCCGATCCCTTTTAGTCGTCGGGAAATGGATGTTTGTGACTAGACGATCGTGGGCGTCGCTGTTTTCGGGCGCGGCCGTCGCGCTGGCGACATGCGGCGTTGCGCTGCCCGCCTCGGCGCAGTTGCGGATCGTCACTTACAACACGGCCACGGCGCAAAACCCCGGCACCCAAACGGCGCGGCCTGAAACGGCGACCATCTTGCAAGCGATCGGCGCCGAGCTAGTCGGCGGCATCGTCAAGCCGATCGACGTGTTGCTGCTGCAAGAGCAGTTCACGTTGCAACTGACGACGCAATCGTTCGTCGACATGCTTAACTCGATCTACGGCGCCGGCGTTTACGCACGCAGTTCGCTCAACGGCCAAACCAGCGACGGATTGGCCCGCGCCGGACGGCCGGGATTGGTTTACAACACGCAGACAGTTCAACTGATCGGCGAGATCGCGTTCGGCAACGTCGGCACAGACGACGGAAACGACGATAGCCAGGCCCAGCAACCTCGTTCGACGCTGCGGTATCAGTTGCGGCCCGTCGGCTACGATTCGTTGGCCGATTTCTACGCTTACAATAGTCATTACAAGAGCGACACCGGCACGGGTAACAACAACCGCCGACTAGTCGAGGCGGAGGCGATTCGCACCAATTCTGACGCGCTCGGCGAAGGGACGCACGCGATTTACGCCGGCGATTACAACATTCAGTCGAGCAGTCAGGCGATGTACCAGCATCTCCTCTCGGCGGGGCCGGGACAGGCGTTCGATCCGATCAACTCTCCTGGCTCGTGGAGCAGCAGCCAAACGTACAAATCGATTCACACGCAGAGCCCGGCGGACGTTTCACAGTTTTCGGGGCAGACGATCGGCGGAGTCGACGATCGGTTCGACTTTCAGTTGGTGACGGGCGAACTGCTCGACGATGAGGGGATGAGCTACATCGCGGGGAGCTATCGTGCGTTTGGCAACAACGGGACGCATTCCTGCTGCAACAGTGCGATCACCAGCGGTACGGGGGCGGCGCCCGCCGTCCTCGATGCGCTGACCAAGGCGAGCGATCACTTGCCAGTCGTCGCCGACTACCAGGTTCCGGCGAAGCTGGGCGTCGAACTTGCCGCTGTCCCGCCGGTTGTGACGATGGGGGCGTCGATTTCGCTCGGCGTCACGATCTCGAACATCGCCAACGTAGTCGCCGCCAACGGCGCCGACGAACTCGATTACACCCTGAGCATTGCGGGCGATTTGTTCGGGGGGGCGAACGGCGTCGATCTCGCGCTCGGCGGCGGCAACCTTCATCAGGTGACGCTCACCACGGCGACGCTCGGAATGAAAAGCGGCGTCATCACCGTGACAAGCAGCAGCCAGGGCGCCGCCAATGCCCTGCAAACGTTTCCGATCAGCTTCGAAGTCGCTGCGCCGTTCCTGGCGGCCGACTTCGACGAAGACGGCTTCGTCGACGGCGATGATCTGACGGCGTGGCAAACGAACTTTGGCCTAGCGGAAGGGGCGACCAAGTCGGTCGGCGACGCCAATCTCGACGGCGCCATCGACGGCGGCGATTACTTGCTGTGGCAGCAGCAGTTCACTGCTGCGGGGGCGTCGCGCGCGTCCGCAAGCGTCCCGGAGCCAGCCGCAGGAGCGATGCTGCTGCTGGGAATGGCGTTTGTCATTCGACGCTCGCGGTAGGCTGGGACAGCGTCCCGCCTGAAGTGGAGAAACGTTCGGTGTGCCGGTAGGACGCTGTCCCAGCCTACGTTACTCGGGCCGGACCCCTCGGAGTACCTCGGGGTGACAGGGGCCAGTGGTGACAGGCCCGGCTCAATCCTGTCCGCCGGCGCTCGGGTCGTATTCAAAGTCGCGCCACTTCATCGCGCGGCGGAACGGTTCGATGCGCAGCATCACTTCGCCGTTCTGGAAGAGTCGCACCGTGCCGTTCGATTCGCTCACCGTAATGGCGATCGCCTGCGAAGCCCGGCTGATCGACGCCGCGGCCCAGTGGCGAGCGCCCAGCCCCTTGCTCAGCGTGATGTCGGCCGCCGGCGCCGACACGTGCTGGCAGGCGGCGACTACGGTGCCGTCGGAAGCGACGATGAAGGCGCCGTCGAGCTGCGCGATTTCCTTGATCGCTTCCCGTACCTTTGAGTCGTTGAGCTGCCGTTCGTGCGTGCCGTACCCCTTCACTGGGTCGAAGCCAAGGGGATGGCAATGCTTCAGCACCGTGCGGTGATCGCCGACGACGAACAACGTGCCGACCGGCTTTCCTTCGCGCCCCTCGCGGCCGATGGAGACGGCCAGGTCGACGGCGGTCTTCAGCGTGTCGAGCGGCACCCGCGTTTCGAGTTGCCGCAAGTCCTGCGCGGTAAGCCGGCCGAGATGCTCGTCGAGGCGGATGACGCTGAGCGAGTCGATCACCCCCGCTTCGAAGCCGCTGTACATCGCGATGACGCAAGCCGCCGGGTTGAGCAAGTCGTCGGCGACGCTTTCGAGCAGCGCGCGGGTCAGTTGCTCGTAGACGGGGCTGTCGCTGGCGACGAGCTGAATGACGCTGAAGCCCGCCTCGGCGGCGCCGGCGAGATCCGCGATCCGGTCCGCGGCGAGGAGAACGTTGAGCCCTTCGGTCGCCTTGCGAAGTTTCGCCCACTCTTGGGGTTCTTCGAGCAGGAACAGCAGCGAATCAGCCTCGGCCGTTTTCGCCAGTTGGCGCGCGACGAGACAGAACGTCTCGAGCTGCTCGGAAAACTTGCTGGGAGGTGACATCGCCGCCGCGATCGCGCTAAGGGGACATAAACTCGGGCGATGCGTCCCCCGTGGCGATAGCGATTGCGAGACTCGGCGCCAGCAGCGACGTTGGCCGAGGTTGCCCCACGCGATCGGCGGCGCGAGAGAAAGCATGCCGTCGAGATGCTGCAATGTACGCGAGCGAGGGAGTTCCTTCAATGCCGATGAGGGCCTATTACCCGGTTCAAATCACCATGTAGCCGCGGGTCGTTGACCCGCGGCTGCTTAGCGTTGCGTATGGCCCGGGGCCGCGGCGACGGGGCCGGCGTCGGGGGCGGCGTCGTAGGGGCCGAAGGCCAGCCGATCGTACAGGACCAGCGCGTGGATCGCGTGGCCCAAGGGGCCTGCTTCCCAGTCGCGGGTCCGATTCGCGTGCATGATGTTCGCCAAATAGTTCACCGCGCGTACCGTGCGGTAGTATTGCAGCTGCTCTTCCGACCCGGCGTAAATCAGCAACTCCAATTGGTGTCCGGTCGTCTTCAGCCGGCGGTCGATGTCGGGATCGGCGGCTGAGCCCTTGAACCAGTCGGTGCTGAAGCTGCCGTCGCTATTCTGCAGGCGGTAGGCATAGTTCTGGTAGTTGGCGACGAACTTCTGAGCCGCGGCGTATTGTCCGTCGATCGGCAGCCCCGCCGCCTTGCGCTTCTTCACGGCTAGGGCCAACCCGCCAAGGCGGTGCGTGCCGCCGCAGGCCGCCGTGCGGACCGGTTGGGCCATTTCCTCGGCAATCAACTTGGGGAAATCCCACTGCATCCCTTGGTCGTTGACCCAGGTGTCGTTGATGTCGAGATATCGCTGCAGACCGATCAGCTTGAAGGTGAGCTCCGTCTTCGGATAGCAGGTGAGCTTCTCGACCTCGATCAGGTCGGCCACGGTGAAGTCTTTCCCTTCGACCTTCAGCGGATAGTCCGACCGCACGCGGGCCTGAGCCAACAGCGCGAGTAGCTGGCCATGATGTCCTTGCAGCGCGGGGCCGACCTTCACGCGGAGGTCCCCGTCTTCGTTCAGATACATCAGCGTCCGGTTCTCGCACGGCTGATTGAAGCAGAGCCAACCGACCGCGGTGATCGGCTGCGACTTCGGACCGCCCTGCAGCACGCGGCTATGCACCTCGTACGCGAGCATGCCGTGCATCACTTCCCAAGGGCTCCGCTCGGTGGCGACCAACGGGCGGCTGTAGTAATGCTTCAGCACCTGCCGCACTTTGTTGCGGAGCAGGATCTGGTTCTTGGTGAGCGGCGGCAAGGCTTTCTTCTGTTGCGGAGCCGTCGGCTCGTCCGCCTCTTCAAAACTCTTCGGATCGGTCGGATTCTCAACCCGATCGCTGGGGCGCGCGTAGCGATCCGGTTCGCCGAGTGCGATATTGCCGTTGGTGGAACTTGGCTTGGGGGCTTCGCTCAACGGCCGCGCGGCCGGAGACGAGGAATCGGCGACCGCGGCGCCAGTGAACTCGGGCTCCGAGGCGTCGCCAGGCGCGTCGGTCGCGGG
>JBGSMO010000317.1:0-44852 GCA_041740115.1 Pirellulales bacterium | reverse complement strand
ACGCCCGTCGGCGTCGTCGATCTAACGACAAGGAGTCTACGCCAACGGCCTGACGCGGGAGGGCCTGAATCATTCCCGCACCTCAACTAGCGCTACAGTTTCGGGGCGCCGGGCGCTACGTTTTTAGAATGGCGGTCACATGCTCGCCACCGAGTTTGTTTGCGCTATCTCGTACCAGGCAACACAGATCCGCTACTCAATCAAATTACCCGGCTTGGTGGATCAAGTCGAGCTTGGCCTTCGTCCCCTGTACCTGCCGAGGTCGCCCCAGTTCGCGCCGAAAATGCCAGGAACGAGTTTGAGAAAAGATTGGTTTGGCGACGCAGATGGCGGGTCCAGAACGGCCCTGCTCTCTTCCCATCAGAGGGATGACTGACCCCGTGCCTAGACGGTCGGTTCCTGATGTGTCTCACCGTTTGGCCGGCGCGACGACTTGTTGACGCTTTTCCGCATGCAACTCGCTAAGGAATCTGCCTGACTCGCTTCGGCGTCCTCATCCTCCGCGGAAGGCCTGCTCGGACAACTTGCTGCCCGCCGGATGAACATCGCGTAAGTGACAAATGTCACGCCCACCGGTGCAATTTCGATGCGTCGGCCGATAAAGCCGACGCGTTTTCAATAAGAAATGCGAGGAATAAGCCCCTACCAGACTACTGCACTGAAAAACTGGTGTTTCGGCTAAGATACAACTCTAGACGGTCCGGCGAAATGATTCCATAGTTGTTTGCTGGGTACATGTTTTCTGAGTCTGGATGACGCGGCTTCATGACCATCTCCACGCTATACCGACCCTTTTCTAATTTCCCAAGTGGCACCATTACGAAATTGAGGGCTGTGCCGTCATCGTCTCTGTAACCGAAATGATATTCAATTCTGATTTGACGACCGTCACGCACGATTCGATCTAGTCTGGCACCTGCGCTAGCACTTCTCGCGTAAACATAGAGATTGATGTCGTCCGATGTCGAAAAAATCGACGGAGCTTGCATACGATTCGTGATTATTTTCTCAACACTGGCCAATGCTTCCTTTCCTGAACCTTTTACAGTAAGGATAGGACCTGCTTTCTGACCTACCTTCGACGTATAAAGTGACTTGGAAATGTTACCGGCGGTCGTCTCGCGGCCGTTAGGATACGGGATGTCTATTTCCCGGATGTCTTTTGTTCCCGGCATGCGGAAGCCCCATATAGAGTCCAAGGGAATCTCTATCGCGTCCTTACTCGCTTCGGTCAAATCAGGCTCAACGGGCTCCCATATTCTAAAGGAAAAATTATTGCAAACAAATCGCTTCTCTTGCGTGTGGCTATATGGAATAAAGCCCGCATTGTAGAATTCCTTGTCCATTTGTAATTGTTCGAACTTGACTTGATACTCTCCATTTGGCAAGTCTTTCAACGGAATCAGTGCGAAATGCACAGAACTATCTCCGCTATAATGCGGCACTAATTGATAGCTAACTGTGATTTTGTGGTCTTCTCGTTTGACTTCTTTGATGTGGTTGTAGTAACTCGATGGGTACGAGAAGTAAATAAGTGTGAGATCGCTGCCCTTCTGATACTCTTTGGTATCATAATCAAATACCTCGTACTTTTTGGCCATGCGAAGAATGTCGCTCGTTCGCTTTAACATGTATGAATCGGGCTGCCAAGAAACGATGAATCCTTTTGCCGCGTTTACAGATGGGAGTTTTTCAGAAAGAGCGAGCTTCATTTGATCAATCGCGTTCTCCCTCATCTCACGATACTCCGTAGGCCCCCAACCTATCTCTTGCTTGGCAAAACCCAGTCCATAGACATCCTTTGTGCCTGGCATGTTCAAGGCCCAGATATCGCTTAGCGGGGTTTCTTGGGCGTAGCTTGTAGGACAGCAGATCGCCAAGAGAGCAAGTACTCGAATAATCATGGTATCACTCCGCAAAAGCTACTCGCACGGCATTAAGTTACTTCTTCAATATATACCTCTAGAGATGAGACAGATCCATAAATTCGTGGGGCCTTTTCCAAAAGCGGCTGATAGCCAAGTTACTGCCGACTTATCGACCAGCGGACAGAACACGGCCTCAAGCATTGACCCGTCGGCGTGTCTCACCTCAGCGCGCGCCGACTTGGTCAAAGGGGCGCCGTATCCCAAATCAACACCGTGCCGTCGTGGCTTGCTGATGCGAGGATCCTGCCGTCAGGGGAAAAGGACAGGCCTGACACAAAATCCTGATGCCCTTCGAATCGTTTGACCTCTTTGCATGTAGCGACGTCCCAAACATGGACCATACAATCTCCGCCACCTGTCGCTAGCAGCCGACCATCCGGCGAGTACGCCACGGAGACATTCAATAAATCGCGACGGTGCGGGACGTGACTTTGCAGGAATCGAAGCGGTTGCCGTCCCTCAACTTCTTGAATCGCGACGATTTGAGGCTCGCTGTTATCTGCCCGTAGGTGCGTCTCAAATGCAAGCGATTCTCCGTCGGGGCTGACGGCCACTGGACGGTTCACGTCAAAGTTGCCGTATCCGCCCGCAAAGCGTTCGATAATCTCGCCGGTTGATAAATCCCAAATCAGGATGCCGTCGGAGGCGGTTGCCGCTCTTTTCTCATCCGGAAAGATCGCCAGGCCGCGGACACGAGCCGCATGATGGTCGTTATCCAGCGGCTGATCAAAATGGCGAATCTCTTGTCCTGTCTTCACATCCCAGAGCTGCATGACTCCGAAATGACTCCCGGTGAGGAGTTGCTTTCCGTCTTCCAAGAATGCTGCAGACGTAATGGACCAGGCATCGCCCTTCACACGGACGAGATTCTCCTGCAGCGTTCGCAGCAGTCCGCCAGTCGCCAATTTCCAAAGTTTGATCGTTTGGCCAACTGTGGCAACTTGCGTTCCATCGGGCGTAAAGGCAACGCTGCGGACATACTCGCCGCGATTGAACCAAAGCAAACGCCGTCCGGTGGTCACGTCATGGATTCGGACTCCGCGATCGTCGCCACAAAGTGCGAGAGTCTTGCCATCAGGCGAAATGAAAACTCCGCAGAGTTCGCCACGAGGGGTGGCGTTGAGTGGATCCTCGCGTCCGTCCTCAATATGCAACACGTGAACAAACTTGCCGCTGCCGCAAACGAGGTACTTGCCATCTGGCGTGAAATCGAGCGAAGTGGCGCTACTTCGGAAGTAACGCGGGAATTGACGCAGAAGTGTGCCGGTATTGGCGCTCCAAACTCGAATTGTCGGATCGCCGTACCCGCCACCTGCTGCGAGGAGCTTTTGATTGGGTGATAAGGCAATAGGGCCGGGTCCACCGCTGTGTTTAGTTTCGAAACCCTTGAACGAGCGCACTTCTTTGCCACTTTTTAGGTCAATGAGTCGCAGATGGTTGTATTCGGCAACTACGAGCCATCGACCGTCGGCGGAGAACTTGCACGCAGTGACCTGAGTGCCAATCTTGCTGAGTACATTGGCGTTCGCCGTGTCCATGATATAGACCGAGCGATCCTTACCCCCAATTAGCGCGACTGAGTTCGAGTCTGGTGAAAACACGACGTTCGGCGAGCCGTAACCGTACTGATCAGCCTTTGGAATAGACAGTGTGCCATTGACGTGTCCAGTCGATAAGTTGACCAGTTGGATTGCGTAAAAGCGTGGATACACCGGCATGCCGCGAGTATCTTCCCACCAACCTTCCGCGGCGATCAATTTGCCGTCGGGCGAGAACGTCGTGCGACCTATGCCGTAAGCTCCGCCGTCAGCGCCCGCAGCTGTGGGGATTTCTAGGTCCCTAACAAGCCGCCCGGATTTCAGATTCCACAATCGAATTTCTTGATCGCCGTACTTGCCGCTCGTCGCGAACGTTCTCGCATCCGGCGAGATGGAAACAAACACGTCGCCCGCGCCGACGGCGAAAAGAAGCTTGCCGTCTCTGAGCGACCAGGCCGCAACTGACTGTGTCATCGACGGTGACAGGGCGCCACCCGTAATGATGACGCTCCCATCGGGTGCAACCGCCACGCTCTGTAAGGAAACGCTACGAAGCCGTGCTGTCCCAATTCGAGCGATTGCTCCTGTTGGCAGGGCGTCGGAGATATTCACAGTGGGCGTGCCACGAGGCGCGTTGGCAGGTTGCCCTGAGCACGAAAAGAGTGACGCCAAACCGCAAACCAAAGCCAATATCGTCAGGGAGTTTCTCATGCCCTCTCATTGTAGCGGTGCGCCAACTTTTCGGGCGAGCTAGAGTCAAGAGCGACCCATCAGGCACATTCGACGAGAACGAGATTTAGTCCTTTGCACGGAATTGTTTGCGCGCGTAGGTCGCCCCGACATTCGTGCGGCAACTACAGGGTGGGGGTTTCGGAAAAGGTTGGGTTGATGACGCGCTTTGCGGGCCAGTTGCCCGCCGAGCGTCAGATTGCCCGCGGAGATGAGTTCTCGGCACGCTGTCGTCGCGCCATTAAACGGGTGAGTTCTTGAGAATGGCGGCCGCGCACAGAAACGGCCGTTTTCCAGATCGTCTGATAACTCGATAAGTAGTTAGGACCAGAAGCTCCCCGGGAGCGCCAGCCGTCATGAACTTGTTCGCCATACCGTTACCGAAGAGCCCAGCGACGTGGGATGCGTGCCGCCCACTCACTTCTTGGCCATCAAGCCAATGACCTTTTCGAATTCATTCGAACCAAATGCCCGAGCGGTTGTCGTCTGAACATTGCCCTGAGATGACAGATGTAGCATCGCGGCGGTTGCCGCTTCGTCGTCAGGAGCGTCAAAGACGAGAACGCCGTCGATGTTGCCAAGGGTCCAATAGATGTCCGTGATCTTGACACCCAATTTCTTCGCGGCTGATTTAAACGCTGTAGCTCGTTTGGGCGACTCGTGAATGTTCTGGATGCCTTGCTCGGTGAACTTGATGGTCGTAATGAAGGTCGCCATGGAATCCCCTTTATCTAAGCAGATAGAACTCAATCGGCCGGCGGCGATCCCTCGCTGAGTGGGCCCTATCCGAGCTGTACCGTGATGCCGAGCAGCACCGGCCGAGCCGTGATTATGCCTGTGCATGAAGCAACTGACAATCATCCGCATGCGTGCGTAGTTGAGCACAAAACCAGTTAGGAGCACACTCTAACGCCGTATTCTGTGGACCCCGAAAGACGGTCGATTCCTGACGTATCTCACTCGCTAACGAGTTGATGGAAATCGAAAGTTCTTGGGCGCCTTGGCAGGCACGTTGCGGTTCCTGCGAGCTCCGGGATCGCGCTACGTGTTAGGAAAAAGGTAAGCGGGCTATAATCATCGCCGTCCCCGACCAGACACCGGGTGGCAAACCTCTGTGGATCAGCAGGTTCACATGCCCGATGGCATCCCTTGCTAACGTTGGATTGGGGCACTTCGAGCCTCGCTACACCCGAACTCGGCCGTAACGCAATCTCTCACAGAGGTTGGTATTTACATCGGGAGAGGGTCATCGGTTATCCCAATCACTTCACCGTGCTCAACCCAGGAACTCCCCCATGCTGCCACGCCCACTCGTGACGCTCCTCATTCTCACCTGCTCATTCACTTCCGTCGCACATGCGGAGTTTAAAGTCGGAGTCAGCAAGGCCATCATCACGCCCAATCCGCTGCTCCCCGTCACCGGAGGCATTGGCCCGGGTCGTCCCTCCACTGCCAAGCAGGGCGAGCTAAATGCCCGGGCGATGGTCTTTCAACAGGGAGAAACCATAGTCGCCATCGTCCAACTCGACCTCCTTGGGTTCCCTTCCGTTCTGGGGGCCCGCGTTCATAAGCAGGTCCCCCGCATCCCCTCCGACAATATCCTCATTGGCTCCTCGCACACGCATAGCGCCCCTGACTGCTACGGCTTTCCCGGCCTCGACGGCAAAACCTCTGGCGATCTGAAGTACATGGACTTCGTCTGCAACCAGGCAGCCGTGGCGATTAATCAGGCACTCGACAACCTTCAGACTGCTCACCTCAAGATTGCCACCGGCGAAGCCAAAGGAAAAATCGCCTACAACTTCTATGCTCCGGAACTGTACGACCCCCGCATGAGCGTGATTCAAGCCATCACCCCCGGCGGCAAGACCATCGGAACCCTCGTCAACTACGCCATCCATCCCGAAGTCCTGGGCAGCGAACTCGGCCTCGTCAGCCCCGACCTCGTCGGCCCGCTGTGCGACAAACTCGAGGCCGACCTCGGCGGCATGGGTATGTTCATGAACGGCGCGCAAGGGGGCATGATCACCGCCGACAACCGCCTCCTCGACAAACCCTCCGATCCTCTCAAGGCTAAATGGCATGACGCTCGCACCTGGGAAGAGTGCCTCCGCATTGGCCAGCTCATGGCCTCCGAGGCCCAACGCATCGTCAAGGACGCACAGACGCAGAATGATCCCCGTCTCGCCTGTCAAGCGCGGGTGGTCAAGGTCCCCGTCGATTCCGAACTGATGTGGAAGATCATCCTGGGCTCGCCCTTGAAATACCCGCACAACGTCGACAAGTCAATTTCCACCCGTATGAACCTGGTCAACATCGGCGACGCCCAGATCCTCACCATCCCGGGCGAGGCCCTGCCCAACATTGGCTACTATCTCAAACGCAACATGAAGGGGGACAACAACCTCATCTTCGGTCTCACTAACGACGCCTTCGGTTACATCCTCACCAAAGTCGACTTCAACAGCTTCCAACGCTATGAATACGTCTCCCGCACGTCGCTGGGCGAAATGACCGGCGAAATCCTGATGGAGAACGCCCTCAAAATGATCGAAGACTCCCCCGCTCCCGGGCAGAATTGACGATTTTTAGGCCTCGCTGAGTTCACGGTCGAAACGCGGCGAGCCATTGTGGAGACCTGGGCCGTTGCGGCTATTCCGACGCCGTGACTTGAGCGCCGGCAGCCGAAGATAGACAGTGCCACCATCGGGTCTTCAAAGCGGTCGGTATCGGGTAAATGAAACGATTCCGGCGGACGTGTTTGCCGCGGCACTCAAGAAACCGCGTTTGGTGTTCCCCCATCGCGTCCAACCACATCCGGCGTCGGGGTGACTCACCTCAGCGCGCAGCGAAGGCAATCTCGCGTCCAAGATGATTCAACTTTACGGAGCGTCAACGAATGCAAGCGATCAAGTACTTTCACCTTCCTCAAATTGAAAGGTCTTCGTCCCACTCTTGCCGGATTCGCGCCAGCTTTCGTTCTACCGTGCGGGTCGATACGCCCAGATCACGCGCAATGTCGGCGTTGTCGCAGCCTTCCAGTTTGCGTTCCGCAATCGCCTGCAATGTATGGTCGTCGAGCCGATGGACGAGCGTCTGAATAGCCTCCGCCAAGCGCATTGCAAACTCGGGGCTCTCCTCGCCGCGGGCGAGCGTCAGCTCTTCGTAGAAAGGTTCTTCGCTGGCCCGATCGCGCTTCTTGGCCCGTTGTCGTTTGAGCTCATTGGCCGCTTTCCTTGCCGTGATCGTCACTAGCAATGGCCACAAGCCCGTCCGATCGGACAAATCGGGAAATCGGTTGTTCTGCACGCCGAGCATCGCGCTTTTCAGCGCGCTGAGAGCCACGTCTTCTTCATCGGATTCGCGGCCCATTCCATGAAGATTTCGGCGTGCTACGGTAACCAGCGTAGCGAAGTAGCGGTTCCACAGCTCTTGAGCAGCGCTGTCGTGCTGCGCCTTAAGCCCGTCGAGCCAAGTGGTTACGGAGCCTCGCCGTGATTCATGCACGAGAGATCCTTTCGCCGCACTCAGTAATAACGCGACGCCCGATATTGCTTACGCGTCGCTAAAGCTTATTATAACTCACACGTCGCATACAGATTCAGTTTACGGCGTATATCTCGTCAATTTGTTCGTTCAATCCAATGGGGGGGGCTTCCATGGATCTGGATCTGACGCAGGCGCGCAATCTCTTGCTGGCGGGGACGGTTCCATTTCCGTCGCTATTCCCCGCCATCGGTGTTGTGCAGATTACCGAAGGTGATCTCATCGTTTCCCGTGATGGGAAGATTAAAACGACCAGATTGGTCATCTCGCGCCACGATCAAGACGGTCAAGTCGGGAGCCGACTTATGCAGCAAAGCGACGTTGCCGGAATTTTCGTACCCGGCGCTAAGGACGAGCATGGCGTATTTCAGATGTCGCAAGCCCAATGCGTCGACGATTTTGACGAAGGCGAATGGTTCCTCGATGAAGACGTCAACTCGACTGAGATTCGTTCTCGCTTGAATTTGACTGACGACATCGACATTTCCACCGCCCGGTCTGTGCTACGGGGGATCGTGTTTGTTCCTGAGGATCGCGGCACGGTCTACACCGTTGAAGTCTCCCTCCGTGCCGGCGACGATTGCTTGGAGTTGCATCGCACCCGGTCGTGCTGCCGCCCCTGCTGCTGTTGTTGTTGCTGTCGCCCATAGGACGGCGGGTTAGTCCCGCTCGTATCAGACGGCGATGCGTCGACTGGAACTGTGTCGACTGAAGCTGTCGCAACGTGGTAACGATTCGGACATGGTTGACGACGAGCTTCCCATCGTCGATGTCGTCGTCCTATCGCGCAGCATAGCGCCCTTGCATTCGGAAGTGCAGGCGGGCCTTGATCAGCAGCAAGAAGTGCGCACCATACTCCACCGAGTACATGGTCGGGCGAAGGAAGACGATCAATGCCGCTACGAGACAATCGCCCGTGCGCGCAACGAGGGGCGCACACGCGGCGCGGCTTCATGGCTGATGTACCTGGACGACGACGTCGCGCTAGATTCCCGATGCATCGTCACGCTGATCGAGGAGCTTTGCCGCCGACCCGCTCTGGCAGCGCTCGCTGCAGATTATCTTCATGAGCGTCGGTTACCAGGCATTGCACCGCACGTCGCCATGGGGGCGACAATTTTTCGTCGTCCTGTGCTTGCCCAACTTGAATTTAGGTGGACGCTCGACCGCTGCGAGTGTCAATGCTGCTGCGATGACCTACGGCGGCGGCGCTGGGGCATCGATTACTCGCGAACCGCCGCGGCGCGTCATCTGGACGGTTATGCAATGTGCGAGCCGTGTGCAACCATGCAGCTCGCCCACACGTAGGCTGCAGCAAGGCCAGCCTGGTCCGGTCCGGTCTTTGACGGGGCGGACATCAAATCACTACCTACGGCTACTGGGAGGCGTGCCACTCCAAACCTGCCTCGGCAAGCGCCTGTCGGATGATCGGCAAGTGCCAGACGGAGAGACCGCCGTCCGATTGGCCGACTGCCAGCTGTTCGCCGCGAGGATCCCAAGCGAGCGACCAGACGGCGCCTCCTTCGACCCGCAGCGAGTAGACATGTTTGCCCGTCGGCACGTGCCACACGGAAACGACGTCCGGTTGCGTCATCGCCGCGAGCAGCGAACCATCCAGGCTGACGGCCATGTGCGACGAGAAAAACGTTCCTGGCGTGCCTAGAGTCGCAACACGGGCGTCTTTCTGCAGGCTCCAGAGCTCAGCGACACCCGACTTGGCGATGTAGGCGATCGTGTCGCCGTCGGGCAGGAAACTCAAGCCATGCCATCCCGAGAGCATGGGGGGCGCCGTTACGGGCAGCTCGCAATCGGCGGCCAGATCCCACGCTTTGACGAATTCGCCCTCTTCCGCCCACGCCACTTTGCTCCCTTGCGAGTTGAGACAGATCGCGAGGCACCAATCGCGGGGGAGCCGAAAGATCTCTGTCATCGGGGCCGAAGAGGCCTGCGTCACGCGCCACAGCGCTACGCTGCCATCTCCGCATGCGGCGAGCGTGCTTGCTTCAGGACGGTCGACCCAGGCCAACGAGAACACATTGCCGAAGCCCGTATTCTGTTCATGCAAGACCTTGCCCGTCGCGATTTCGATACGGCGCAGGTGCGGCGTTTCAGTGCGGCCCTGGCTGCCCACAATCAGATGCTTCCCATCTGCAGAGAACGCCAGCGATTGGACCTTTTCGCCGATGGGAAGCGAAGAAACAATCGCTCCTGTCTTGGGATTCCACAATCGAACCTCATCATCCGCGCCGGCAGTCGCCAGCAGCTTCCCATCTGGACGAAAAACGGCTCCTGGCACAGCGGCAGCGTGACCCTTCAGCACCGTGCGTTCACGCGCGTGGCTTAAATCCCAAATCTGCAGAGAGCTGGCATTGCACGCGGCCAAAGCGCTGCCATCTTCACTGAAGGTCAGATCTTCGCTGCTCTCGCCGTTGACCGGATGCGAAAGCGCCGCAACCTGCCGTTTGGTCGCCGAATTCCAGATTGTCACCGCGCCGCGACTATTCGTGGCCGCGAGAAAGGAATTGGCGGGGCAGAATGCGACGGCCTTGGTCGAATCGAGTCCAAATAAACTGGTGCGTTCGAAGTTTGGCAACTCGTATACGAGCAATGCCTCGTCGAATCCGATGGCCATGCCGTCACCCCCCGGCGCCAAGTCGAGTCCACGAAAGTAAGACCCTCCCAGCTTCGGCAGCGCCGCTTCTTTAACGAGCTTGCCCTCGTCGATATCCCAGACGGCCCAGCCAACTTGGTCTGCTGCGTTGTCGAAGAGGCTCACCGCAATCCGTCGGCCTGCCTCGTCTATCGCCCCATTTGCCACCTCCCAACGAGGCTCCACGCTCAACGACTGAATGTGCTCCCCCCGGGTCACGTCCCACAATTCTAACGTGAATCCGCGACAAATCGCGGCTAGCTCGCCATGACGCGATAACATTGTGAGCTGCGGCGCGTCGCCAAGCTGGAGAGACTGCGCCGGCGACCACTGCCGACCGGTGCGTTGCCAAGCGCGCAAGCGCCCCGCGCTATCGGCGGCAAAAATCTTCTTTCCCCCGGCATCCATAGCAACCGCCCAAACTCTGTCGGCGGGCTCCCCTTCCGCTCGTTCTGTTGCGAGCGTCTTGGTTGATTGGCCAGTAATCGCGTCATAGACCAGCACGCTGCCGCCGCGGGTTCCCGCTACAACCTCGGCGCCGTCGCCGCTCAGGTGAATGGCGGTGACCTCGTCGCTGTCCTGCGGGATCACCAGCGGGCGGTAGGCCACGAAGTCGCCCATGGAGAGCACGAGCAACCGGCGAAGCTCGTCGTCGTCGACATGCGCGGAAGGCAGTCGGCGGGCCCGATCGATCAGATGTCGCACATGTTCGCCGTATCCCTGCTTGCGCAACTCCAACGTTAGGCGTGCTTCTTGCACAAGCGAATCGTACAGCGAATCGGACGCGCGCCAGGCGAATAGCGAGGAAACGCTCGTCGCCGCAATCAGAGACGCAAGCGTGATTGCGAGCAACGCCGTCACCGCGCGGTTCCGCCGCGCCCAACGCAGCGCCCGTTCACCGCGCCCGATGCGACGCGCGGAAACCGGCGCCCCCGCAAGGAACCTGCGCAGGTCTGCCTCCAAGTCGCCTGCCGTTGCGTAGCGCCGCGAAGCATCTTTCTCCAGGCATTTGAGGCAGACCGTGTCGAGATCTCTGGGGACGTGCGAATCGAGCGACCTGGGGCTCGGCGCCTCGTCGTGGATTACGCGGTGCAGCAGCATCCGCGTTGACCCGCGAAAGGGCAGCTCGCCGGTCAGGAGCTGAAACAGAATCACACCCAACGAGTAAATGTCGGTACGACCGTCCACGTGCGACGCCTCGCCCCGCGCTTGTTCCGGCGACATGTACGCCGGGGTCCCCAAGATCACCCCGTCAGTCGTCATCGTCACCTCGGTGTCTTTCCGTTTCGCCAGCCCAAAGTCCAGCAGTTGTGGCTCCCCGTGATCGTCGATAATGATATTTGAGGGTTTGAGGTCGCGGTGAATCACGCCCGACCGGTGAGCGTGATCAAGCGCGTTGGCCATCTTGGCCGCGATCGTCACCGCTTCACGCACGCTGAGTCGTTGGTCAGCCGTGACGTCGGCCAAAGACACGCCGCGAATGAAGTCGCTGACGATGTACAGCGAATTCGCATGCCGGCCCACTTCGTGCGTGTTGACGATGTTCGGATGGCGCAGTTGCGCGGCTGCGCGGGCCTCACGCATGAATTTCTCAATTGCGACGGCGTCTAACGGCGCCCGGCGCGGCAGCTTGATAGCGACCGTGCGCTCCAAGATCGTGTCACGAGCCTTCCATACCGTGCCAAACTCGCCCATGCCAAGGCGGTCGATCAGTTCGAAATGCGCCACGCGCGTAAGCGCCCGCGAGTCCCGCGTATGATCCGCGTCGGCCAGCAGGCTGAACCGCCCGCCGCATTGGGCGCAATTGATGTCAATAAGCGACGCGTCGACGACCAAGTTAATTGTGCTGTGGCATAGCGGACACCGGATTACAAGTCCGCTGCTTTGACTGGAACCGCCACTGACGTGTACCACCGTGCGAGTGCCCTTGGCGACCTGCGATGGCTGAGCTAACTCCAGCTCGATCGTGGGATTCGCAGCGCGCAAGTCGGCCCACGGATCCGAAGCGCCTTGCGTGCGAAGCCGCTCGACGGCGAGTGCCGCCAACTCTTGTATCAGGTTGTGCCGGCCAACAGCGTCGACCTGTTTAAGGTAAGGAGCGAGATTCACTCCGTCCCCACGCGCCAGGGCCGCCTCGAACTCGTCGCAAATACGGTCGATCTGCCGCGTCACTGGCAGCGGCAATCCGGATTGCACCGAAAGTGGCTCGGCTGACATAAAACCGCCACGAAAAAAGGCGCCCGAGGGTAAGAGTCGGTGGGCATCGGTGGCGAATCCAGGCGGACGACGGGGCGATTATATCACGCCCCGCAGTCGATTCCAAAAAAGTTTCTGAACTAGTGTCGCAAGTCTGCCGCAATTGTTGACTCTCTTTGTGTGCCGCGAGGCATGTCGCATCGACTTATCGTCTCCGATTCGGCCACCTCTGACTCAAACAAAGGCAGACCCATGTTCGCGCAAACCGCAGTCTCCGTCTCCGCCAACCATCACGTCGAACGCCAACCGCCATCGCTGCCCAATTACCAGCAAGCACTGCGAATTTTCGACCTGACCGTTGAGCTGCTGATCGCCCGTGTAACCATCGGTCAGTATTGGGTCGCAGGCTTTAACGACGCGGCCGCACTCTTGGCTTCGTTGCCGCTGACGATCAGCGACTTCGCGACGGCGAACCGCCACTTACAAAATGCCGCTGCGTACTGCAAACAAAAAGAAGGCGGCGCCGCAACGTTCGAACTCCGTTCATTGCGTGGATTTAGTCAACGCCTGTAACGCTGCAAGGGGGACGCGGTTAAGTCCTCGGCAAAAGCAAAGTGGCGACGGCGCGCCGCCGCTTGGTCGCAAAGCGATATAGTTGACGCGCGACGGAGCCAGTCGTCGAGTTTCAGGAATGCGTGTCTTGGCGCATCCCTGTGAGTGTCGCTTGCGCGCTGAGGGCGCCCCGACATCGTCGCCGCGACTACAAAGTGAGAGTTTCGGAAAACGTTCGTTTGGCGGCACCAATCGTCGCAAGTCCTTTTGCCGACGATTCTTCGCCCGGCGATGCGTCTAAACTCATGTTACCTATCAAAGTCCCATCAAACGTCGAATCCGGAGCTTGATGGTATCGCCAGGCGTTGGCTTCGGGCTTCTCACGGGGAGCAGCTCCGGCAACGTCGGATAAGTTGGAATTCTGTTCGCAATTTTCGGGCAAGCGACGCTGCTCCCTCGCTGAGCCGGACTTCGAGTCGGCGATTTCAGGGCCTGGTTCTGCCCAGGTGCTCCGGGTCGAACTTACTCGTCCGTGAGCGTTAGGACGCAAATGGAGAGGCCGTTTTTCCGCCGCTAACCAATCAGCGACCGCTTTTCTCGGAATTCGATGATACTTGTGCAGCCGTCTTTGGCGACCACGATGTGGTCGAGAAGCTTTAATGCCGATGAGCTTTCCCGCCGCTTCGATGTTCTCAGTGACCTTCAAATCTTCAGGGCTAGGCTTCGGGTTTCCCGATGGATGGTTATGCACGAGCATGATGCTCGCGGCCGCATCGAGGATGGCGGGCCGAAATATTTCTCGCGGATGAACCGGCGTCGAATTGAGGAGGCCGATGGTAACCTGGTGGCTCCGAATCACCCGGTTATTTCCGTTGAGCGTCAGAACGTGCATCTCTTCTTGTAGGCCGCGTTGAATGAGCGACTGAAAGTGTTCTTGGCAAAAGCGGATGGTATCATTCGCGTCCGAAAGGCGTGCCGCGGCCGGTTGGTACTGGGCCGCTTCGGATTCTGACAAGTAACGCGTGTCGTGCGAGGAAGAGCAGCTCGGCGTGCGGCGAAGTGCCACGCTGAGATCGGCCAGCTCTTGGCGAATTTCCATTAGTTCCTGCAATATGGTTTTGCGGTGATGAGCGGCTGTGGGCTCGGCGGAACGTTTCTTGCGAATGGTTTTCATGTGTAAATCCTCCATAGGTTGTTTCTTCATGGAGGAATCTGAAGCCGGTGTAAGCGGCGGGGGTCAAGGAGGAACGCAAGCGAAGCGAGTAGTCCTTGACGCCCGCTGCGGCCCGCTTATCTCCTGACCGAATGAAGAAACGGCGCCAGGGAGGATGCGACACCAGAGAATTTCCGCGTAGTCACTTCCTGAAGGCAAGCTTCAGGGGGGCGAGAATCAGTGAGCCCCGCTACTTGGAAAAGCGCCGCATTGCTTTGGCGATGCAGAAGCTAGGAGGCGTCCATCGTACCCAGTTTCAAGGCCTCATTTGTGCGTGCACTCGCAACGACCTTTGCGAGATATTCGCGACGGGGAACAGTCAAACGCTGAAAACTATAATGCTCCAACACCTGGCGGCAGCATCGATCTATGTCGTCGAACTTAATTTCGGACCGAGACAACGCGCTGATAATCTCCGACGGTGGAATTTCTTCCAATCGCCGGCGTCCAGCCGGGCGTTCCTTGACGCGCTGCGTTCCGTGTAAGCGGTAAATTCGTCCCTCCAAAGATCCATCTTCGAGTTCATCTTCGACTTCAATCTGGCTCATCCTTTTCATTACGCCCAGCGCCTTGCGAATTTCTGACTGGACGATCTTAGCCGCTCGGCCAAAGGCGGGGCAACCTTCTCGATACAATCGCAAGATCGATGGCAGACTGAGCGGTCCGTCTTTTTCGATAATGGATGTGAGAGCCTGCCGGACGTTGGTTGTGGCTGCAACCCGAGGGTCGGGGAACTCGGACGCTTGCCCATATCCCGAAAATGGCCCGTCGAGGATCGGTGAATCGCTCGGTTGGATTGGCGAGTCAAACTCTTCCGCGACCGCGCTCACATTGTCTACAGGGTTAGATGTGGTGGGAGCTTCGGAGCTTACGATGTCCGAAGTGCTATCGAAAAGGGAGATTGGATAGATTCCGAGTTCTTGACATCGTTCTTCAATGCGACGAATTGCAGCGCCACGATCAATGTAAAACTCAGACTCCGGAATGCGAATGAATTCCCATTCGGCGCGCTCCAGTTGCCGTTGTCGCTCCAAGTCGCGTTCGATTTGCTCGGGCGCCAAGTGATAGTCGCCATCGCATTCGACGGCCAAACGTCCCTCTGTGCCTTCGATGACCAAGTCGATGCGGTACTTTGGTCGGCCTTCGACTTCGTACTGCGGCCGCAGTCTATAGTGCCTTCGCAATAATTCCAGCGCCACATCGACTTCAAACCAGCTGTCGAAGGGCGGTGGTTGTTCCCCACGCTTCCTTATACAAGCTGCTTTTACTTCAAGCTGTTCGAGCTTCGCAAAATGTTCATCAGTGGGCGCATCGGCGGCACCGTACACGTACCGCAGCAGTTTCTGTCGAAGGTCGTCGCGCGAAAGGTCGCTTATCGCTAAGCTATGGAATACCCACACTTGATCGCGGGCTCGGCTCATGGCGACGTTGTACCGACGTTGATCTGCCAAAGTCGTTCGTGCCGTAAAGTGCTTGTTCGGTGCCATGACCATTGACAGAAATATGACATCGCGTTGGTCGCCCTGAAAAGTTGCTGAGTCGCCGCATCGAATCTTGGCATCCACGATGGTCATGGGATCGATGCGATCTCGAAGCATTCCTTCGATGAGTTCAGCTTGAGCATGCCCTTGAAGAGCAATGACCCCCATGGTCTTGCCTTCGTACTGCGGATCATTCAGGCAGACTTCAATACATTCCACCAGTTTGTCGGCTTCGATGCGATTCCGAATTCTCGCGTTGTCACCCTCGGCATGCCCGCCTTCCACAAAAGTGTAACGAAGGGGGGAAAGAGACTGTGGAGGTCGTTGCCGCAACGGAATGAGAGGGGTATCTGAGTAGAATTGGTCGTTGCTGAATCGAATGATCTCAGGCACGCATCTGAAGTGCTCTCTCAAACTGACCATGTTGGTGCAGTTGATTTTGGCATGATCGAACAAACTTGAGTCAGGCCGAAACCGACGTCCGTAGTCAAAGTCCTTCAGATGTGTGCGGACGAGAGTTCCTAGGTCGTCCTCGCTCACCCCAACGCCTTCAGGACTATTCTGCATGTTGTCGCCGACCACGATGATGCGCTTGGCGAGCATCAGCAATAGAAGTGAATCAACGCCGGCTTGCGAAGCTTCGTCGACTATAACCGTATCGAAGAGGCCGGCCGTTGCCGTGGCGTTTTCCCAGACTTTATGAAGGGGCATAATCCACGCCGGCATTTCCGAAACGCATCTGTTGAGGTAGCTTTGCGCCTCCTTACGATGTCGGAAGGCGTATTTCCCTGTTCCCCTACCAATACTTTGTTGAGCCTGGCTCCAGGCCTCCAAATCCTTCAGAATTTTCTGGGATCGCCTGATGCGACCAAAGAACGATGCCCATGCTCGCTGGGAAGCGACATTCTCGATAATGCTCTGCAACTTGTCGGCTTCGACATCTGCGCGATGAGACAATTGCTCCCAAGCGGCATTCTTAGTTCTGTCGATTAACCACCTCTTAGCAGCCGACCAGCGGTACGCCTTGTCGAGATTTACGATGTCAGAGTGGCGTGATGGGTCGCCTTGGCACTGTTCGATCGCGGCTTGAACACCCGGGCATGCGGCATCCAGCTTTTGCAGCCGCTCGCTATAAGCATCATGTCGCTGCTTGAAAGTTTTCCTTGCATTGAGCTCATTCCATACCGCGGCATACTCAACAGTCTGACACTTTCCAATTGCCGCAGCCAGCGAATCGAGAAGCGGATGTCTTGGCTGTCCGTTGTGCGAGTTCAGTGCCTCTTGGCGCCAACCCACAATGACAGACTTAGCCGATTGTTCACGGCGAAAGCATCGAGTCCTCACAAGAGTATCGACTAGCCCGGAACGTGCTCCTGAATCGACGAGTTGAGCTTTTGCCTCCAAGGGCATTGAGCTACTCACTTGAGTCAATCCATGCTCACATACATCGACCAGTTTACGAAGCACGTCGAATGATTCCGTAATCTCCGTAAGTTGAAGCGTGGGCGTTGCGCCCGCGGTTGAGGGCGCGTAAGGGCAAATCTCATTAAGTCGACCTAGACTCGCATGAACGTCGCAATACGCGACTAGCTGATCGAGGGACTCCACACTTCTTGGCGGTTTTCCGTCAACCCTGCAATTCTTTTCAATGTAGGCGGTTTCTCGGACGACCGCGGGCTTAACAAACAGGAAGCCCCGCCGACCTCCAGCGCGGAAGTGTTCGAGACGGCGCTGTGCATCGCTTTTTAGATTGGATGACGCAGGATGGTCCACAATTGCAATCGTGGCGTCACCTACTCGCGCGAGAGATTGGCGAAGTTCCGTGAGCGTGGTGTCGGCAGAATGCAAGGTCTGTCGGTATCGACTCCACCGCCCGGCAAGCAGGTCGGACGTGATCGTATCGCATACTTGACCAAAGATGCGTTGGCCTAGAGCGATACACCGATCTAGGTGCTGAAGCTCTTCTGTTATCGACGTTAGCTGTGCGTCGGATACCTTAGAGAACTCAAGTGTTGCGCGATCATTACCAATCGTTTTTTGCGAGGCAGATTTGTGCTCGGTCAACGCGGTCCGGTATTCAGAGACCGCTTGCTCGAAAAGATCTGGATTGGGCAAACCATCACTTCCAATATCAAGCGCAAGCTCCGCGAGACGGTCGGGGGTTAGTTGCGAACAAATCTCAGCCAACTCCTTTAGTTCATTGACCGATAACGGGAAGTTATGGTGCAGCTCTGGGGCCGCAGGCAACCATCCCAGTTCCGCGGTACGATCAAGTTGTTGCGCGATTGCTGATGCTGTACCTGAATATCCACCTGGCAGTTCATGTTGATAACTCTCGGCTTCACGAACTTCTCGGAGGGCACGCAGTGTCTTTTGCAGGGCCGACTGGGCAGCCTCGCGTTCGCGCTCCAATACATCGATTGCCTTGTCGACATCAGTGGCTTCTTCGTTGTTGTTCCAACGCTGCATGATTCCGGCAACGCTCTTCTTCAATAAGTCCATGTCATCTTTTGATGATGCCAGAGCGCTAACGCATAGTGCAGCGATCTCGCCAGGCAATTTCTCAAGAAGTACTGAAAGTGCCTTTGGAGCATGAGCAGTCACGAGAATGCGCTCCCCTTTTGCCAACAAGTGGCACATGAGGTTAGCAATCGTGTGGCTCTTTCCCGTGCCCGGCGGGCCTTTCACCACGACGGCAGAAGAACGCTCTAGCCGATCGATTATCTTTTCCTGCTCTTGATTGGTGGCTAAGGGCAGATAGCGGGGGCTATCGCCGATGCTCTGCGACGGTGCAGTGCTGCCGTCGTCGATATCACCGCCTTCACCGGTATCGCCGATGAGGATTCGCCACGGCAGGGTCGTAGGAGGAGTTTCGCGAGCTTGCTCGATGAAGTTTTTAAGTAAGTCGTCGTACGCGATGAGCCGACGCTGGCGAAGCACGATGGCCGGGGCGAAGCTGATGCTGAATTCATCTGTTGTTTGAGCGCGACGGTCAAGGGTGTCGCTGTAAACGCTCGACGTGCCACCCCTGCGATTGGCTATCTCTGAAAGTAGTCTTCCCACGGCGTCCCCATTCCACAATTCGATGCCAAGCTCGCCGAGTTTCTCTTCAATATCGTCATTGTTCAGTCGCGGTTGATCCTGCGGTTCGAGCATATCGAACTCTAGTCGACATGTGTCAAACGACGCTGAAGGTACTATCGAGATAGTTCCCTTCTCCGCAGCAAAATCGATCTCCGCTGATGCCGTGATTAGATGCCGGGAAACGGACTTGCCAGTGCTGTCTTTCCATTGTAGTAGTCCAACCGCAAGGACAAGCTCATAGAACTCCGCCGCCTCCTCAAGTCGCCGTCGCATCGTATCTAGCGATTCATATGCAGTTCTAACGCCCTCAAGTCTCTGCATCTCAGCGGCCCAAGGCAGCCACTTCTCGACGACGTACTCCAGCCAAACTTGCTCGACCTCGGGAAAGTCGGTCAGAGTTCGCACTTGCAAATCCGAAGCGTCGCCAGAATCACCGTCAAGGAAGTTTGCGGCGCTATCTGCTGAGACGGGTGGGGCGACGATAGTGATCTCGGAGCGGAGTTCAGGTGGCTCGGAGTTGTAGTGTTCAAGTCGCTCGTTGCCCCCGGCAATCCAATCCAAAGTGTTTTCCGGAGGGGCAGGACATGAAGGCACTAGCGGCTTCTTTACCGTAAGCCAGCAAGGGGAATCTCGCAACTCGCTGTTGTGAAATGGGGAAACGCATTCTTTTTCTGCGGCCGGGAGTGAGCTAAACCAGAGAACTCTGTCTTGATCAGAGTAATCCCATATGCGCTTACGCCGAAGTCTGGCAGCATCGCGCAAGAAGCAGAGAAGCTTTTCGGTTTTGTTTGACAAGGCTCAACCCCATCGAGAATCAATAGACTGGCAAAGCCACGTCTGAGTATTCAAGTAAAATCTTTGCGGTTCGATCCAACTGACTTGCTTCTGCGTGCGATGTCGCCATCGACGTCGGCCAAGAAGTGCCGAAATGCCCATTATAATCCAATGGTATGGCAGCCGGGGGAGGGCCAAATGCGACGCGATGCACGTTTTGTGTCGCCCTAGCTGTGTGTCAGGGCCGCCGCGAATCGAGGCTATTCTATCGAAGGGTGCCCCAGGCTGCGTGAGAGAATTGCCGCGTAGTCACTACCTGAAGGCAAGCTTCAGGGGGGCGAGAATCAGTGAGCCCCGCTACTTGGAAACGTCTGAGAGTAGACGCGGCGATTGGCGTCACGGCAAATGAGGCCGGTGGCGTGCAGGACGGATGGAATCCGCCTCGGATACAAGCAAGGCAAAGCCTGCGGGGCCGAGTGGCCAGGCAACGCGTTGCGACTTGGCATCCGTGGGCGGGGGGCAAGAATGCCCGAGAGAGCTAGCCACGTTGGCTAGGCACAAAAAACCGTGTAATGCACGCCACCGGTCTCGCCCGGAAGCCGTTTGAAAGGCCTCTCCGCGAGAACGGGGCACGCTAAGAACTTCTACCCAGATGAGGTCCTGCCAGCAGGACAGCCCAGAGTAGCGCAGAACGTCCTGCTACTCAAATCGAATACTGGACACCCGTCCACTTCGGTCTATAATGAGCTGAGAATCGCCCTTGGGGAGGCCGACCGATGCCAACGCTGACGACTTGCGACGATCGCCAACCACTTCCCCCCGGCATCCAGCACGTCAGCGACGTGATGGCGGCGATTCTGCGACTGCGGGTCACGCCCGCCGCCGACTCGACGTCGCGGCGCCCTCTTCCAGACGTCCGGCCAGCCCGAGAACTTTCGCTAGCGAGCGGAGCGGCGGCCCCGGCAATCATGTCCTGACAGAGCCCCGCCGAGACGGCGTCCTGGCTGAAGCGGATGGTATCTTCCCGCCCCGCTAGACGTGACCGTGACGGTGACGATACGCGAACTCCTCGGTCAGTTTCTCCTCGAGATCTTCGCGAAGATCCAAGAGAATTTCTTCCAGTTCAGCGACATCGACGTCGCTCGACGCTGTTTTGCCGGCGGCGAGGTCGTTGAGCCGTCGACTGACTTCGGTCCAGCGGAGTTCAAGTTCATGCCGGTATCGGAAGCACGTCATGTTGGAACTCTCCACAAAAGAACGCGCCGCTACGGTCGAGCTGTTGGCTGCAATTTTAATTCAGCAGCCATGAGAGATCTGCTGAAACGCTTTCGATCCTGCTCGTTTTTGGGAGCGGCGAACACGTGAGGCATGGGGGCGGTCACGGTTCGTCGGCGTGTTTGCGTTCCGCAGTTTGCCTCGATTGCCCAGGATCAATGGTCCGACGGGCGGAGGCCTCCAAGACGCTACGTGACGCAGACGACAGAGAAGTCGAGGGGAACGGTTTCCGCGCGTCTCGACGCATTCTGTGGGCTTCTTTTGGCGGCGCGTCGGATATTGTGTCGGAAGACGACCGCCGCAGATGCAACGCAGTTCGAACGACATGGCGAAACCTCCTCGCAACGCGACCCCGACTCCGCCGCTGGCGAGGCTCGCCGAAACGTGCCCTTCGGTCGAGACGGCGCTGGGGATTTTTGGCATTCTGGAAAAAGCCGTCGCCGACCTCGACGACGACGCGCGGGATCTGCTGTTGCTGCGACTGCGGCGGTTCCATCACGACTTGATCGCGGAGCTCCAGCAAGAAGCACGGCTCGGCGATACCGTCGACGAGTTCAAAACTCGCGCCGAGGCGATGATTCGTCGGCACGGACTGCATGACTCGGAATTGGGTGGGGCCTTGCCGCATCACCTGGTAAAGTTCGCGACCGACGTCCTTAAAAGCTGCCTTGTCGCCAGCGCGTCGCGTGAGCTGAGCCGCCAGCGGCAGGCGCTCAATTAAACTTTGTCCGAGCGCTGAGCTGCTGCGTGGAACCACCAGCGCTGCGAGCCATGGAAAGCGGTTTGCTCGACCTCGGCAGATTCTATTCGTCGAAAGAAAAAGAATAAGACGCTGGATTTCAGGAAGGGCACTGTTCAGCGCTTCCGGTCGCCGCAGGTCGTCGGGCAAGTTCCCAGGCGGAGCCAGCGGAAGATATAGTCCACCAATGACGTCGCTTCGCGGATCTGAGGATTCTTGGTCCAACCCAGCGGCTCGAAGCGGGTATTCTCAAACTTGGCGGCGAGCAACTCAAGCGGAACGCCGTGCTGCAGCGCCAGGCTGGTGAGCAAGCCAATGGAATCGGTCAAGCCGCGAATCGTACTCCCTTTCTTGGCCATCTTGATGAACACTTCGCCAGGTTGCCCGTCTTCGTAGAAGCCAACTGTGATGTAGCCCTCATGTCCGTTGACGGTGAACTTATGCGTGAGCGATGGACGCGTCGCCGGCAATCGGCGGCGGTGAGGCGCCTGCTGGTTTTCTTGGGAAGGCGGCCCATATGCTGATGAGGCTGCTGCGGAGTGATCGGTCATGGAAAAATTCCTCCGAGCGTACGTTCGTTGATGACGATTAGCCTAAGTATTATACCGCACCTGCCGCTGGGATCCCTAGCACTTGGTCGCTATGAAAGTGCAAGACGTGGCCAAGTCGCCGTGCAGACAGAAAATTTCGAGATCCGATGGCCCACACCATCCAGCGAGTCTCTCTCTGCTGAATCGCAGGGAGATCCCGTGCGAAGTTCGCGTCGTTTCCCCAAATGCGAAGCGGCTGCGTGTGAACCAAATTTTCTAGTGATTGAGCGAAGCAAACCAACGAAACACTACAAATGCGCCACCGGCCTCTCGGTCTGGCCGCATTTCTAGCCCGGCGTGAACGTGCGGGCGGGTAGCGGAGCGTCCCGCCCTAAGAAGTAGATCGCAGAAATTGGTCGCTCACGCGTGCCGACTGGCAGGACGACTTCGTCTTCACGCTCTGTCCTATTACCAAGAAACGTGACTTAAGAAAGCCTGTCACGGATCGAGCATTTCAAGCTCCACTAACGCTGGCCCCAGCCGCCGCAAGTAATCCTGCGCATCAGCTAACTGCTTCGTGGTTTGCGGCCCGAGCTGGAACGCATCCGGCGGAATGTTCCAGTTCGTGCGCAGGTCCTCAGGAAATCGAGTGACCACCTTTTGCAACTGCTCGATGCCATGATTGGTCGGTTCGAGAGCGCCTTGCTCCAATAATTTGCTGTAGGAAATTGGTCGCGGCTTAATCGTTCTGGTGTAATTCTTGTTGCGGCCGCCCGGCTGGTAGTAGCCGGGCGTGAGGAAGAAACTGAGCGCCTGCTGTACCTTGCGAGTTTTGGCCTCCACCAAATCAGCCTCGTGCTGCACCTTCTGCTGAAGCGCCTCAGCTTCGCTCGCCACTCGTTGACGCTCCTCCTTCGCTTGCGCTTCTACAAGTTGCTGACGCGTCTCGGCGAGTTTCTCCGACGCCGCTTCGCGAGCCGCTTGCTCCTGGCGGGCGACCAATTCTGCTTCACGCTGCATCGCTTCCCCCTCTAGCGCATTTAGAGCTTCCTCTAGCGTCTTCTCTCCGCTGGCATTTGGCTCAGAATTGGCGACGAGATTCAGCGCGATTGTGCGGTTCACCCTGAGGTCACCCGCCAGCTGATCGGCAGACGCCCTCTTTGCCAGCAATCGCTCCTTCAGGGCATCAAAGGCAGGGAAACTAGAGTCTTCATTTGTCAGCGCCTGCTCGAGCGGCTTGCACAACGACAGGACCTCGTCTCGCATGGACTGCGCTTCTGGCGTCGACGTGCGAGGCTTTTCATAGATCGATTTAAAGAGTCGAATCCGATCGACGCTATTTGAAATCTTGCGGCCGGCGTCGTTGGTAAGAAGTGGAATGACTTGTTCGTCCCACCGCTTCGTCTCCTGAATTAGCTCGTCAATGCTGGCCGATGCACTCTCTCCTACTCGCTTCACTTCAAGTAATTGATCGCGTTGGAGCGTTTTGTCTTGCAGACGGCGAGTCTCCTCCGTGGCCTGCTGGGCGAGTTTGGTCTCAAGATCACTTAACGCCGCACGCTGCTGAAGTTCTGCCTGCTTCTGAGCGATCAATTCTTCGTTGGTGAGCGGAAGGCTCAACGTTCCGGAGCGGCTTGCGAAGTATCCACCGCCGACGCCGACGGCTAGCAGAAGTCCGGCGAGAACTAATCGACGAAACGATCGCGCCAAGGGGTGACTTCCTCTGGTAGGGCCGTTTCCAATTCGCTGAGGGAAATCGGCGGTATGGCGAGACGGGACATTCATAGGGCTCGGGCTCGGCGCCGGTTTTGGGGAACTCGGCTTCTTCTCGCCGCCGGTGCGCGAAGGTTTGTCCCGCTTGGCATGCCACTGCATATTTCCGAAGCGAAAATAATGGATCTTCCCCTTGCTGAAAACGCGAAGCTCTCCCCGGGATCCGGCATCTTTCTCAAACCACGAATTGCCAACCTGAGTCTTGGGCGCGCCTGCGTTTGCTGCAATATGGAGACCACCGACGTCGAAGCTGCCATCGGAGTTGAACTTGACGCCGCCGTTCGCGGTGTCCATCGTGATCGGCTCCCATTCGGGGCCAAGTCCGGCAGCTAATTTGGCGTCGTATTCGCCTCGCAGCTGAGGATCGGAAAGCGTCTCAAAGGCTTCCTGGATTACCTGGAATCGCTTTCGTGCAAACTCCTCATTCCCTGGATTGGCGTCAGGGTGGAACTTCTGGGCGAGGAATCGATAAGCGTCGTGGATCTCGTCAGCCGATGCTTGAGGGGATACGCCCAGATTCTCGTAGTATGTCGCCATCGCAGTTGTCTCGCGGAACGCGGAACCATTCGTGACGGAGAGTGAGAGTATAGTGCGGCCGTTCGCCGGCACAAACAGTCGTCGAGTTAGCCCAGATCGCTCTGGGCAGCGGCTATGCAGAGGTTAACATTAGAGGTGATTTCCCTCCTCGTGTTTTTTCGATGGTTGCCAATGCGGCCATCGTTTTTGAGGAGGAACTTATGAGAAGAGAGCGCACGACAGTGGTTACCTTTGGACGCGATGGAATTCGAATCGAATTCGTCGAACACGAAGGGCCCCAGAGACGCAGACTGCGTTGGTACCACAAGGTGGTCTGGTATCTGAGCTGGCTTACGACGGGAAGCGCAATTGCCAATGCGATTTACGTTTTCAGAGTGTTGTAAGTGAGCGAGGGGACTTTGTCGAAAGACAAAGTCCCTCTTTTCTCACTACCTGATCGAGAACGATGCGCTCGTTCAGCCCTTGATAAGCCAAAACGCGAAGCACCAAAGCAGGACGCCATGCAGTGTCCAGCGAATGGCGGAAAGCACGGGCCGATGTTCTCGTTGTCGCTCTTCCCAAGCAAAGTATTGATGCCAAAATCGATTCTGTGACATAGCTCGACGATAGCATGGATCCCACTCTTTGCGCAAACGCCATGTGCCTCCCCTGCTGCTTGTCGCGGTTGCCGCCCCAGCCTAAAATCGTCGATGCAGTTTTTAAATTGGTTATTTAGTCCTTCGTCGGCTGTGGGCTTCACAAACAGCGGCAGTTTGGATGGAACCGTACCTTGGCTAATGCTTGAGGGAATAATTCAGGAGGAATGATGCAGTCACACACGTGTGGTGCGAGACAAAAGACCCTCCCTGGGTCTTTTGTCTTTTCTGGGCAGCCCTCTTCCCCTCTTCAATTCTCGATGGCGACCTGAGTCATTCGACTAGCTCGTCTCGGACAAGTTCTTCCCATAACGATTTCATATTCTGGTGGATTTGCGACGTCGGGGCGCCGTTGTGGGGTCGGGCGTGTGCCTGCGGCGCCGGACCATCTTTAGCAGGCGTTGTGGACCGCGAAGGCTCGACGGCTTTTCGTCGCGGCAGCGGTAAGTCTCCATAGAAATCGTAAAGCGATTTGGGGATGGGATAGAGCGTCTGGATCTTGCGGACTCGGCCGCCCGCATGAAAACTGCCGTCCTGCACAAAGAGCAGCGCCGCTAAGCGGGTGTCGTTGACAAATTGAAGCTCGTCTTTACTCAGTCGGGTCGTCCACGCTTCACGCGCGGAGATGCTGTGTCGTCCGAGCGGGTCTCGGGAATAGCTATTGAGGAATTCCTTGGTTCGTCCCGACTCTTCTGCGAATCGTTCCGCCTCTTCGATCGTAAAAGAGAACGCCATCTGCACTGCCGAGTTGGCCTCGACAATCGATGGCAGACGTTTGTCGTGGCTTTCCAATTGATCGCGGGTTTGGTTCGCCATGACAAAATGCAGGCCCAAGTGACGAACGGTGGAGAGAAGGTCGCCAAAGGAACTGCCCGCAATGTGATAAAACTCGTCGATGATCACGTAGGTGCTGCGAGTGGTAAGACCTCGCCAACGTCTCTCTTTGGCGGCTTGCACCAGCGTATACAGCGCGAGAGACGCAATTTGGCGGAGTGACGGCGCTGAACCTTCCAACTCCAAATAAAAGTAAACGACTTCGCCCTCTTCCAGCACGCGCAGCATATCGATCGTCTCGGTGGGCGGCGTCGACTGCGACTCGATGTTCACCTGCTCAAACTCCGCCAGGAACTTGACGCACTGGTGGATGTGTCGGGCGTCCTTGTGTAGGCGGCTTTGGCTCATGCGATCGAGAATGTCCGAGAGGGCGTCGAGCGTTGGCGTCCCGGTCCGTCGAGAGACCAATTCATGAACGGCGTCGAGAAGAATGCCAAGGTTCTGGTGGGTGAAGTAGAGCCCGCCATACGTTAGGCCATAGTCGAGACTGAACGCGCGGACGAATTCCGAAGCGAGATCCATCGGCGTTTCGCAGCCCAGATTGAAAAGCTGCATCGGATCAAAAAAGTGGTAGTCATCGCCGACGTGAGTGGAAAAGTAACGGAACGTTCGATCATGCTCAGCCGCTGCCTGCCGCATCGCGTTGAAAAGAGCGCGGTCCCCCTTGAGGTCGATGATGACGAGGGGGTTCTTGCCGTGTTGCTCTTCGCGTCGGGCGTCGTCGCGCAAGATCTGAAACGCCATCGACATCAATGTTGAGGCGGTTTTTCCAGAGCCTGTTCGACCGCTGATATGAACGTGGCCGTCGTGCAGCACGCTTTGGGGGATAAGGGTCGGCGCTTGCGTGTCGATGTCGATGCCCGCAAGAATCGCCGACTGTTCGCTGGCGTGGACCGAATGCTCTTTTCGCTCCACGAGTCGGCGCCAGAGCAGCGAGGCCTGGTTTAGGTCAAATGGCGTCATCGATCGTCAAACCTCGCCGGTTCATATGCCACGTCGCTGCGCACGCTTCAGTTCCTGGGCCAGATTTTCCAACTGAGCCAATTGTTCAGAGTAGACGACGAACAGCGCAATTGGCGGAATGAGAAAGAAGAAGATAATCGCGAGAGCGAAGCAAAAGAATCCGGCGACAGTCGGATCGGGCTCCATGAGGGTCAGTGGTGCTTGCAACCACCGATAGTCGCCAACGGCATAGTCATGAACCAGGAAGAAGTTCGAGCGGAATCCAGGCGTCAGAAACGCGGCGAACGGCTCCCAGGGGCAGTAGTAGGTGAGCGCCGTTACCATGGTCAAATCGAACGTCCCCAGGAGGAGCAGAAAAATTGATCGACGATATTTCACCGGTTCAGGGGGACGCCAGTGCAGCAGATCGAGGGGTTGATAGTCCAAATACTCAAGCGACACTCTTTGCGCACGCAGCATCATGGCGGCTAATACCCTGTACCACCGGCCATATCGGAAGAGGGGTAACACGTTTCGTCGAAACCCAAGCCCACAGACGATCAAGACGGCGACAATTCCCCAGGCCGTCGACAAATAAGCCGGGACCAACAAAGCGGTCACCAAGAGGGCGGCCAAAAGTGCCATGTCGGGCCGACCTGAGAATCGTATTCGCTGGCGGCGTTCAGTTGGACTGACGGATACATCGGCAAGGATCAATTCCTGCATGAAGTTGATTGGTCGTCCGCCAAATCGATAAAACACGCCGAGGCAGGCAAGTGATGCGAAAACAACTCCCGAGAAACGGCTCTCGAATAACCAATAGCTGCAACGGATAGCGATGAGGAACAGCGGGACAGCGAGCGGAGCATAGAGCAGCAGCCATGGCGATGAAGCCGCAGGGATCGAGTGTGGATATAAAGGCCCTAGGTTAGTGGCGCTTACCCTTTTCCAGATGGAGAAGGCGTACAGAAGTGCCCCGAGGCCGAATCCGCTCAGGCAACCGACAACGAGCAGTTCGATCACGCCGGTCGAGTTCGAGAGACTTTCGCCCGATCTCACGACCAACAGAAATCCTAACGCGACCGCTAGTCTGAAAAGCATAATCCGGCTGAAGAGCGGCCAAACCGGCTCCGGCGTGACGGCCGGGACGCCGATGCCAAAGTCAAAGTCAAATTCCTCCTTCTTTGGTTGAGCCGCCGCCCACGAGGGAAGCTCTCCTTCTTGAAAGGTCCAAGGTACGGTTGATTCATGAGTCACGCGCGACTCCTCTTCCAGGGACCGGGAGCGCAGGCGACGAGAATGGAAACGGGATCGTCCGCGAAAGCTCTCGCCAAGTGCGATCGCAAGGCATCACGCTCCCCCGCCGTCTCGGCTAGCAGAGCGAAGCCATAGTGGCGGTCGACGATCGCCTGAGCGATGACGGGCAGTTTCCGCGCCTCGCGAAGTCTCTTTCGTAGTTCGGAGACCGTGTCGCCGACGCTCGTCTTGGGGGCGTAAAGGTGCAGGACTCGATACGAGTTTTCCGTTTTGTCGAGACAATGGAAACCGGGCAATCGCAACTCTCGCTTGTGGCCAGCTCCCAGCGGCGTCACCTCCTCCCCGAAGATCTTCATGAGATCGGCGGCACCAATCCGATGCCGCCGCGGCCGCTTAACGCAGCAGAACCAGAGAAAGGCCAAATAGCGGGCGGCCGCCTGACCGCCGAGGGATTTACCGCGATACTCGGAGGCCCCAATGCGCTTGGCCCCGGCTTTGGTGAGCTGATAGAAGCTGTAGTGAATCCGGGGATTCGCGGATTCCGCCACTGAGTTCTCCGAAGTCGAAATCAGCTTGTGCGACTTGAGTTGCGCCAAATCGGCGTCACACGCGCCGGATATGCCGTCATAGAACATCGCGTCAAGAACCGGGCGGAGCGTCAGCGCATAGCGGGCAAGATGGCGAAGGATCGCCTCTTGGCGTGGAGTGATCACCATAACTCGTAGCCCCTTTCCCGCGCCGCACAATCTTCGTGGAACGCGGTGAGCTTGGTCTTCGAGTACTCTCCGCCAAATTCAATTGCCGTCTCCCGACCTCCTCGGGAGCGGATCATGGCATCAGGGATTTTGCGGGCGGCGTTTGAACCTCCTCGGGCGAGCTCCGATTCGGCAATCCAGCGCTTCGCTCGGTTTGGCCTCTCCCTGAGAAACTTGAGGAACACTTGGGCGAGGCCGAGATCATGAGTCGCCTCGGCTCGGCGTGGCGCCCGCCCTGGATTACCGCCAAAGCGAGACGCTGCCAATCTGGCAGCGAAGACGATTGGCGTGTTCGCGACAGGTGAAATGAATCGACTTTTCAGCGCATAAGAAAGCGTCGCGAAATTGGGACAGGGATCTTCGGGCGCCCAAACCGCTAGTGGGGCGTGGAGCGTGGGGAGCGGACGCGCCAACACCGCGTCTGAGTGGAGCCAGCCAGCCCGCGTCAGTTTTCGCAGGCGGGCGCAGGCATTGCGATGGCCTTCGGCTCCAGCGGACCACCAATAGGCCGCCACTTGACGCACGCTTAGGCAGCGAACTCGCGTGGCTAAGACCTCTAGAATCTCGCTGTCGCGCTCAGTGAGTTCGGTCCGTTCGGCCATTGTTGCCACAATTGCGTCCCAACGTGCTGGGCGTCCCAATGATGCGGCGGGGAGAGTTCCCCAGGCGAGTTGCCGGCCACCTTGGAAGAGCGGGCAACTCTCTTCTTCGCGCTCGATAACGTGTTTTCTTAACGAGACTTATACCAGTTGGCAGCAGTGGAGGCAAAAGCTCTCGTGGGTAGGACCTCCGAGAATTTTGAGGAGAGGCAAATCTCGTCTTCGAAGGGCATCGAGGGCGACTAGAGCCAGCCGCCATGAATGCGGCTGGCGTCGTTCATCAGTACTCCGAAGGCAGTAGGACCGTCGTCGCCGACCGATCGGCTTCGGTGATCACCCAAACCTTCACGCCCTCGGCGAGTCGAAAGACGGAAAGGATCCGCGCCTCATCCAGCAGCGCCTGCTCGTTGGCGTCCCGGTCTTCCTGGCAGACGTCGCCCCAGTCGCCGGACGCATGGCGACGAAGGACATCCATCACGGCCTCGATGGGAATTTTCTCGTGAACTCCGCGCGTGCAGGAGACTGACCCAAGGGCGAATTTGTCAGCGATTGTTTTCTTAATCGTCGTCATTTTGATTCCTCCGCATCGGTCAGCCGTCGTCCCTGGCTCGAGGAGTTTGCCGTGATGGATGCAGAGTCGGAAAACTCGCGTGCCAACAGATTCGCGACCAATTGCAGAAACGAGCATCCCTCCTTGCCCGAAGTCGCCCGCCACACTTCGTCCAATAACACATCCTCTTGCCGTTGAAGTTGCGTTAGTCGATGCTCGAAACGCTGGAGTGCCTGCATGACAGTAGCCAGCAACTCCTGCCTTTTTTTGACAGTTTTCATGATGTCGTCGTCGCCTCCATAGGGGTGACCCGCCAGCATGTCTCCGGTGCTGTTTTCCCGCATGGCAATGCAGGCGTCTCGAACAGCTTGGTTCATGCCTCGTTCGCATTGCTCCTGCTCGGCGGCGACGCGCGCCAGTGCCGCCAGCGGCTCTTTAATTCCCTGCAGGTCGGCGGCTGCGCGAATGGCCTGGATGGCTATCTTCTTGAGGTTGTCAGGGTTGCACTTGGCGAGCACATCTCCCAGGACTTGCGAAACTTCGCGCCTGCGGCGAGTTTCACGCTGCTCCATTTCGATTAGGTTCGTGTTCATGTTCATTTCTCCAAAAAATGCCAGCCCGGGTCTCCCAGCTTGCTGGCCGTATTGGCACGCCCGTCGATGCCCGCCAGGGGCACTTTCGGTTCGACTTGGGGAGGCCGCGTGCTGTGTTCCCTCGCCTCGACACGGCACGCGGCCTCCCCAAGGCGATCCGAACAAGCAATAGAGTTCCAGCCTTCAGGCTGGAGACCGCCTTGTGGCGAAGGTGAGCAAGCCGGAGGCGGGCTGGCGGAAAGCAAGACGCATGACAGCCGGCGATTGGCGGCGACGCCGCGGAGTCTTGTGCGGCAAGGCTGGCAGGCGTTTTGCGGCCAGGCCGTCACGGAGGGGCGCGAGCCTTCGCAAGAACAGGGGCCGGACCTCGTCCGGCTCCGCCTTTTCTTAAGCTATGGGTGAGAGGGCCGACGACCAAGTGTCCAGCGTGGACTCTTCAAGACGATCTCGTGAACTTCCCATGCTTCAACTCGCGAGCAGTTTTTTCGGGAATCGATGCGGGGGCATTTCAATTTTGTTACGCGAACTTTGTTGAAGTGTTTTTCGCCGCTTTCGGATTCTTCCCGGCATAGATTTCCCGATGGCGGCGATTCTCATCATCGGGTGGCGCGCAAGGCGAGAAACATGAACGCAACGTTTGAAGCGAATGGTCACGGCGGACTGACGACGCGACAGAAGTCCTTCTTGGATATTGGCGACGAAGCTGGTGAACTCCGTCGCTTGACGACTTCGAGCCGAAGGCCACGTTCTCAGAAGAAACCTTCTGCCTCACCTCAAGTCCACGTGGAGTCGCTGGCGATCGCCGAGATGATGGGCGAGCAGTTCCGCAGCCTGGAAGCACGACTTGCGGCGATGGAAGTTCTACTGCGCGACCTTCACGAGCGCTTGACCGTCGGCGCCATGGTCAAGGAATATTACACGACTCAAGAGGTAGCCAAGCGGCTGGGGAAGCGTCCCTACACCGTGCGAGAATGGTGTCGCCTGGGACGAGTCCAGGGCGAAAAAAGCCACTCTGGCCGCGGGCTGGACGATGAATGGCGCATCAGTCACGCCGAGCTGACGCGCATTGAAAATGAAGGGCTGCTGCCTTTGACGCAAAATGCCCGAGTCAAGGCGCCTGGGCGACTGGCGAAGTAGCGTTCCGCTCGGCGCCAGGAATCAGCCAAGGAGGCGTGAGTCGCTCGCAAGCGACTGCTCTCTGGCCGCAACGCGGGCAAAGGTCCTGGGCGCGAGCTGAGAACCATTTTGCGTTGCAGGTGCTGCAGACGAAGTAGTAGGTCGCCGCGGGTGGGGACTTGGAAGATGCGTCGATCATGAAAGGCCTCACTCGCGTCGAAGAAGAGGCAGCGCCACACCCTTCATCGTAAAATCGATTTCTTGCCAAGCGAGCGACGCAAGGGTTACTCAAATGCGACGCCGTCTGGGCGTGCATCAAGTGCCGGAGAGCCGTAGCGGAGATTCCGCAAAGAGTTTGGCGATCGCGGCCTTCTTCGTTTCCGGCAGCAAATGACGGTAGCGACAACGCATCTCGTCGGTCTGATGCCCCATCCATTCGTCAATGATGCGTTGGTCGACGCCGGCCGCGGCGAGATTCGACGCGAACGAGTGACGAAAAACGTGGAAGCCGCGGACGTGAGCCCACTTGCTGCCCTTGAAGGAAAGCTTGAAATGGTCGTGAGCCGTGTCGGGATCCAAGGGCTGCGGCGGTCCCGGTTCGCAGAGTCGCCGGGAATCCCACGGTCGAGCAAACGTGTTCGCGCCCCCCTGCTCACGCGCCAGCCACTGGGCGAGCGCTGCTTGGGCGTCGACCGTCAATTCCACGCGGCGGAAGGTGATCGCCCGCGTGCGGCTTCGTTTCTTTTCGCGGACGAGAATGTTGCCGCTCTCCAAATCGATGTCCTCCCGCCGGGAACGAATGCCTTCGCTCAGTCGGATGCCGGTATGGGCGATCAACAACGTCAAGGGATAGACGTAGGCGTGAACGGCACGCTCGCGAAGATGCTCCAGCGCCGCTTGGACTTCGTGAGCTCTCAGATAGAGGCATTCCCAATAGCGTTTGGCGTCGGCGGGAGTCAGCGAATCTCGCTTGATGATTTGCTCGATCTTGTCCCACGTCATGAAGGGCTGCTTTTCATCGCGTTTCGGATAGTCGAGATCGGCCACCGGGGCTGGTCCCTCCACGAGTTGGTTTTTTACGCCCCAATGCCAAATCACGCGAAACGTAGCGACTTCTTTTCTGACCGTTTCTGTGGAGATGGGGCGCTTGCCAACGAGCTCGCCAAGCCGCGTGGCGACGTAGCTTTGAAGTTGGGTGTGGCCGATCGTTTGGACTAAGAGCCGTCCCTTGAGGATTCTCAAGAAATGACGGATGTGGATGTCTTCCGTTTTGATCGTGCTGATCTCTTTGTGGCCGGAAACGCGATTCGCTCGGAAGGCCTCGGTCAGCTCCGAAAGTGCGACGAGCGTCGGTTCGTCGTGGTTGAGCTTGCGGCCGTCCGAGAGAATGTAGGCGACCGGATCGGCCGCTGCGGGGATCGCGAGGCGGCCATGCTTCAGCAGAAGCAACGTTTCTTCTATTCGCCCGGCTTGAGCGCGGGCGAGCTTCTCGTTGCTCGTGCCGAGCGACCGCTTGAACGAGCGGCCGCCGTACCGGAAACGAACGAAGAATCGCTTCGACTGACGATCGAAAAGGAGGCTGGCCATGACGACGCTCGCCGCCAGCGGCATGCCGGCGTTCAAAGCAATCGTAGAAGCCAAGATCGCAGGGCGCTATCGACATAAGCGCCCTGCAAACGCCAAAGTGTGTCGGACGTGTGTCGGATAGAGCGCAAGAAAAAAGCCCCGTCGCAAGAAGTTGTTGGCGAGCAACAACTTGCGACGAGGCTTGAAAGCTCCCCCGGTAGGACTCGAACCTACGACAAAGCGGTTAACAGCCGCTTGCTCTACCAACTGAGCTACAGGGGAATGGCACGCCAAAGCGGCGTTGAACTACTCAAAATATCTTACGACTTGGGGGGCGACAAGGGGATTCAGGCGATCGGAAAGGGGCGGAACCGGGATCAGCGAGGTTAGCGGCGCAATTGGGCCGATTATGCCCATCTTTCAGGGCGATGGGCTCGAAAGTTAATCGCAGCGGCAGGCGCCAGAGGAAGCAGCTGCGAGCGATTTTTCCATCGTCAGGCAGTTGCCGCGGTCGTTGTATTCCATGCGGCTCATGTAGGCTTGCATTAGGGCGAGGCCGCGGCCGCCGGGGACTTCGAGGCGGTCGGGGTCGCAGCAGTCGGGAACGGCCTTCGGATCAAAGCCGGCGCCCTCGTCGCAAACGCGGATCCAGAAGCGGACGCTGCTGATCTCGCACTCGATGGCGACTCGCTTCGCCGGATCTTCCTTGTTGCCGTGGCGAATGGCGTTGGAGATCGACTCTTCGAGGGCCATGTGGATGGCGAACAAGTCGCTGTGCTTCCAGCCGAGTTCTTCAAGGTGCTCCAGGATCGACTGGATGAACCCGTGGTACGACTCCAGCGAGCTCAGCAGCGAAACCTGGAGCGAGCGGTCGGCAGGGGGCGGCGTGGCAGACATAGCGCCTCTGTTCCGAGAAAGCGCGGGGGATCTACAGCACGGCCAGGGCGTCGGCTTCGCTGTCCTTGATCTTGAATAACTTGTCCAAATTAGTGATCGCGAAGACCTGGTAAATCTCCGGCGAAATGTTGGTGAGAATCATTTGGGCGCCGGTTCGCTTCGCCTTCTTCTCAAAGGTGATTAGCTTGCCGAGGGCGGCGCTGGAGAGGAACTCGACGTTGTCGAAGTTCAGGACGATCTTTTTGCGGTCGTCCTTCTCGATCAGATCGAACAGCTCTTGGCCCAGTTCCTGGATGGCGACCGGGTCGATGATCTTCTGGTCCTCGAAGCGGACCACGGAGATGCTGGCCGATTCGTTGACTTGGAGGCGGCGCGGGCTGGCCATGAGAATAAAGATTCCAGACGATGATCGTGGGCAATGAAGTTGAGCGAAGGCCGCCAGCGGTTCCAACTTTTCACCAGGCAAAACCGGCCCGAGAACCACGGCGGACAGCCTCTTGATGATATCGCCGTGGATATCGCCAATCAAGTTGCGGGCCGACGGGACGCTATTCTGCGACGTTTTCGGGCGTCGGCGGGGGGGCGGCCGAGCGGAAGACCGCACGGGTGATCAGGAGGTGATTCTGGCCCGAATACTCGGTCACCGTGCCGCTAATGCTCCAGGTGACGCTTTCGGGCTCTTCGACCGACTGGAGCATTCGAGCGACCCGCTCCAGGTTCAGATTCGGCAGGCCCCCCAACTCGCGATTCTCGCCGTCGATAAAGACCAGCGAATCGCCTGACTGGCGGAAGCGGCCGACGACGTCCTTCAGGCGGGTCCCCTCGCGGAGCCGGAGCTTGAGGGCTTCGGCGGCCTCTTTCTCCTGGCGGTTGGCTCCGATGGGCTGATGCGACGGCGTCGTGAATTCGACGATTCGCTGGGCGGGCGTCGAAACGACCGCTGCTTCCTTCGCTAGTTCCTCGGCAAGCAGTTGGCCGCCCACGGCGGTCGCGGCGGCAGCCGAGAGAGTAATGGCCAATCGGCGAGTGGTGCGGGCCATGCGCGGGTTCATCCGGCCCCCGGCTTGCGCATCGCAAGGCTGTGCAGGATCAGCACGCCGCCGATCGACAACAGGCACCAGCCGCTCCATTCAGGGAGCTGAATCGTTTTTTGATGCTGAGCCCCCATATCGCTGGTGATCGAGAGTAGCGCGCTGTCCGAGGCCGATGTTTGCGCGTTGTTCGCGAGAAATTTCGTCGCCTCGTGCGTCAACGTATACGAGCTGACCATCCGCAATTGGAGGCCGATTAGCAGGATCACCAACCCAATGAAGAAGTATTGATTGCGATTGAGTTCCATCAGAGGATCACTCCACGCGGCGTTATTTGACGAGAACGTCTGTACGTTCGGCCGCCGTTCAGTCGAGACGCGATTTGCCCACTCGTGCTTGTACCAGAGTTATCGAGTCGCGGAGCAATTCGACTGAAGTCGAGTCGCCGCGGAGCCGATGCGAGAGGTTCTGCCGGAAGTGCCGGGCGGCGCGGAGGCGACGCTTGTACGGAAGCCGCCGTTAACGGCGGTCGTTCTCGGCGGGAGGCAAAAGCCGATCGAGTCCCGTGCGAAGCGAGTCCTCGGCGGCCGATTGCATGAGGTCTTGCCGATTGGCGGAGAGCAAGGCGGCCGCGACGTCCTTGTGCTGCGTCCATTCGGCGAGGCCCCAGCCGCGGACGTCGACGTAGGTTTCGGCCAGCGTCGAATTGACCTTGGGCACCAAATGGAGCCCGCTGGGGGTGTTGATCACATGGTAGTGAAGGCCGCAATAGATCAGCAGGCCCCCGACAACCACGCCGAAGATGAATGTGGGAAGGCGTCGCATGGCGTTTCACTCCGTTGAACCGCGAACCGAGCGCGAAGGGCAGGAAATCGGCGGGACCGTTGTAACCAGTGTAGACGGGTCGCCGCTCTACCCAAAGTACGAATTGGCCACGGCGGCTGTTCACTGGCGGAAGCGGGTCAGCAGGCCGCAGAGGCCGCAAGTCCCGATTTAATCGGCGTTTACTGCAGGGTCGGCGGCCAGCGCTCGATTCTGGGAAATGACGCGCCAGGGGCCCCCGCGGCAGCCGGGGGCAGTTAAACTTGAACGAAACCTCCAGGCTTCCCCAAACCGGCAACTTGCGGCGGCGAACATGGGTCCACGCGACATGCTTGAAAAGCTCGAACAGACTGCCCGGCGAACGCGGGTCGCGGCCGTCGTCGGCGCGTTGACGCTTCTCGCCTTCGTTGGATGCAATCGACCTGTCGGGACCACGGCCGCTACGGCTGCGTTGACCGCAGCCCCGACTCGCAACGTCGTGGCACTGGGGCGAATCGAACCGGCGGGCGGCGTGATCTCGGTCAGTGCATTGCCGGGCGAGCAGCTGACGAATTACGCCGTCGGCGTCGAGGCTGGGGCCAAGGTTCCCGCCGGCGCCGAACTCGCGCAGACCGCGACCTTCGACCTGCGACAGACGCAACTCAAAGCGGCCGAACTGAAGTTCTCGGCCTCGCAAGAACAACGCTCGCAAGAACTGATCGCCGCGCAGGTGCAGGTCGAGCAGGCGCTGGCGACCGAAGCCCAGGCAGAGGCGAAGCTGCGGGAGATGACGGCGCAAGAGGGGAAGCTGCAAAACCTGGCCGAAGCGGCCGCCATCGCCGAGGAAGATTACAAGAAACTTGTCGCTCTGCAGGCCGAAGACGAGGAACTGGTCACGCCGCATCAGCTCCGGCGTCGCCGCAATGCGAGCGACCGGGCGACCAAGGAATATGAGTCCGCGGCAGCCGCGTATCCCGACGGGCTGGAAGCGGCCCGCAAGGGCGTTGCAGCAGCCGAAGCGGGCGTCCGCTTGGCTCGGCAGAACGCTTCGCTCGTCGAGAAAGTCGATCAAACGCTGGCGGCCGACCTCGACCGGCAGGCTGCGGCTGCCGCCCTCGATCAATCGGTGCTGCGAGCCCCGCAAGTCGAAGGGGGCTCCGCAGAGTTCACCGTCCTGCGGACGATGGTCGATCCGGGCGAATTGATCGCTCAGACGCCGGTTCTCGATATCGCCGATCTGACGCGGATGTCGTGCGTGGCCGAGGTATACGAAGCCGATGCGAAGGAAATCAAAGTCGGGCAGGCGGTGAAACTCCGCAGTCCGGCGTTCACCGGCAAGTTCGCCAATGGCAGTGTGGGCGAAGCGGGAGGGATTCCGGGCCGGGTGGTTCGCATCGGTTCGATGGTAGCCAGCCCTGGGCTGACCAACCGCAATCCATTGGCGCCGAGCGATCGGTCGATCGTTGAAGTCGACATTGCGATTGATCCTAAAGATCAGGCCGCGACGGCCGAGGCGGCGAGCAAGGTGGGGCTGCAGGTGACGGTGGAGTTCCTGGGGGCTGAGAACAAAGCGCCGGCGGCCAAGGACGCGAAGAAGTAGTTCGTGAAATTCCGCGGCGATGAACGCCGGCGGCTCGCTGGCGCGTCGCGGTGACCTGCTGATGGATTTCCAGAGAGCGAAGAGACCGCGATGAAAACGCCGCTCGCCTGGAAGAATCTCACCCACAACAAAGTCCGCACTGCCGTGGCGCTGGCGGGCGTTGGGTTCGCGGTGATCCTCATCTTCATGCAGATGGGCTTCAAAGGGGCGGTGCGCAAGACGGCGACACAGATCTACGACGCGCTCGATTTCGACCTCATGCTGCGGTCGCCGTCGTATCTCCATCTCACCGAGCCGCGGTCGTTTCCGCGCGAGCGGGTCTACCAGGCGGCGTCGCTGCCGGAGATCGCTTCCGCTCAGCCGTTTTATCTGGGATTGAGCGAATGGCAGGCGCCGGAACCTGACGACGCGCCGCCGGATCAATACAGTGGCGACTGGCGCGGCATCATTACCATTGGCGTCGATCCTCACGCGCCGGCGTTCCGGCGAGTGGACTTGCGCGAGAAATCGGCGCTGCTGACCGATCCTCGCTTCGTGCTGATCGACAATCGGAGCAAGGCGGACTTCGGCCCGCAGAACGGCAAGCGATTCAGCGAGGAAGACATTGGCGTTGAAACGGCGCTCGGCAGCGGCCGGGTGCGCATCGTCGGCGTTGTGTCGCTCGGAACCGGACTGGCGGCTAACGGCGCGTGCATTGCGAACTACGACGGCTTCGCGCGGGCCTGTCCCTGGCAGCCGCTCGACGAAATCAACTTTGGCCTGCTGAAGCTCAAGCCGGACGTCGATCCGGAGGCGGCCAAGGCCGCTGTCCAGCAACTCGTGGCGCCGATGGTCGCCCCCGATTCGCTGGCCCCCGCCGCCTCGTCGACGCCGGCCGATACCGAGGTCCTGACGCGCGCCGAAGTGAACGCTCGCGAGGAATATCGCTGGGTGGTGCAGACGCCGCTTGGCAAGATTTTTAATCTTGGCGTGTGGGTGGCGCTCTTCGTCGGCGTGGCGATCGTGTATCAAGTCCTCTCCACCGATATCGCGAACATGATGGGCGAGTATGCAACGCTTAAAGCGATGGGGTATCCGAACCGTTACTTGGCGACTGTCGTGCTGCAACAATCGGTCCTCCTGGCATTGGTCGGCTATGTGCCGTCGATCATCATTTCGTGGGGACTCTATTTGTTCGTGGGTGCGCAGTCGGGCCTGCCGATGGTGATGACCTGGCAAATCGCGGCGACGGTTCTCGCACTGGCGGTGATCATGTGCGTCCTCTCGGGGATGGCGGCGCTGCGGAAGTTGTTTCAGGCCGATCCGGCTGATTTGTTCTAGGGATTGAATTGAACCGCCAAGGACGCCAAGAGCGCCAAGAAAGAAGTTGGAACCGCGGATGAACGCAGATAAACGCAGATGAGGAAAGATCATGGTTAATCCCAAAGTTATTTGCGTTCATCTGCGTTCATCCGCGGTTCCGGTATTTTGTATTCCCTTGGCGCTCTTGGCGTCCTTGGCGGTTAGTTTTTCTAAATGCTGAACTTCACCAACACACCGCTGGCTTGGAAAAACCTCACCCACGATTGGCGTCGGCTGATCGTGGCCGTGGCGGGGATCGGCTTTGCGGTGTTGTTGATGTTCACGCAGGTCGGCTTTCAAAACGCGCTGTTCGACAGCCAAGTGAAAATGATCGACGACCTGCAGGGAGACATCTTCCTGGTGAGCCGAGCGAAGTACACGCTGGCGGCTGAAAAACGATTTCCGTTGGAGTTGGTCAATCAGGCCCGTTCGGCGAGCGGCGTCATCGGGGCGTATCCGCTCTACACGGAACTGACCCTCTCGCGGCTGAAAAGCTTTGGCATGGGGGCGCCGAGCAAGGCGTTTCCGATTCGTTCGATCGGCTTCCGACTTGACGATCCGATCTTCAATTCGGAGCGGATCAATTCGCAGCTGGAAAAGTTGCGACTGCCGTACGCGGCGCTCTTGGACGTGCGAAGCAAGCGAGATAATTTTCCGTTTCCCACCGAAAGCGACGAGGAGCTCGCGAAGGTGCAGGCCGAGCTCGCCGACCGAACAATCGTGATAGTCGGGACGTTTGATCTGGGGACGGATTTCGCTCACGACGGCAATCTCGCGATGAGCGCCGAGAACTTCGCCGAGTACTTCCCGCAACGGAAGCAGTTCGGCGATCCCTTGAGCGTCGTCGATTTGGGCCTGGTTCATGTCGGCGACAAAGCTCGCACCGAGGAAATTCGGGACACGATCGATCAGTTGCTCGACGATCGCGTGTTCGTCCTCACGCGCGAGCAGTTCCGGAATCAGGAGATTGATTTCTGGGACAAAAGCACGCCGATCGGCATCATCTTCACGGCGGGGAAGATCATCGGCTTCATCGTGGGGATGGTGATTTGTTATCAAGTGATTTACTCCGATATCGCGGACCACATGCCGGAGTTCGCGACGCTACGGGCGATGGGCTATACGACGGGTTACTTCCTGCGGCTGATCGTGATGGAGTCGGTGTTGTTGTCGTTCATTGGATTCGTACCGGGGCTGATGGCGAGTACGGTACTCTACGCGCTGCTCGCGAATTCAACTGGTTTGCTGCTCCAGATGACGCCGCAAGCAATCCTGATGGTGTTGGTAATGACCATTGCGATGTGCATCGCGTCAGGTCTGTTGGCAGTTCGAAAACTACTGGCAGTCGATCCTGCGAATTTGTTCTAGGTGAGCCTGAAGGGCGAAACTCATGACCGCATTTGCTTCACTACCGGCTACCAGCGGCGCCTATTCGCAGGGACCGGCGGTCCCGAAGACGATCAAGGTCTCGCAGCTGAATCACTACTTCGGCGAGGGGGAACTGCGGAAGCAGGCGCTTCACCAAAACAACCTCGAAGTCAAACGGGGCGAAATCGTCATCATGACGGGCCCCTCCGGTTCGGGGAAACCGACGCTGTTGACGCTCATCGGGACGCTGCGCACCGTGCAGGAGGGAAGCCTCAAGGTCCTCGGCAACGAACTGAACGGCGCCTCGCGCGACGAGATCGTGGCTCTACGCCGCGAGATGGGGTTCATTTTTCAGGCCCACAATTTGTTTGAGTCGCTCACCGCGTTTCAGAACGTCAACATGGCGGCGGAACTTGCCGACTTGGAACGCGGGCTGGCGAAGGAGCGAATCGACTACTTGCTTAACCGTCTCGGCCTCGGGCACCGGATTCACTACAAACCAAAATCGCTCTCCGGCGGTCAGAAGCAGCGCGTGGCGATCGCTCGGGGGTTGGTCCACTCGCCCAAGCTGGTGCTGGCCGACGAGCCAACGGCGGCGCTCGACGAGCACTCGGGCCGCGAAGTGGTGACGCTCTTCCAGGAGCTCGCTCGCGACGAAGGGTGCACCATCATCATGGTGACGCACGACAACCGCATTCTCGACGTCGCCGACCGGATCGTGAACATGGTCGACGGCTACATCCGCTCCGACGTGGCGGTCCACGAAACGTCGGTCATCTGCGAATTCCTCCGGCAGTTCCCGCTCTTCTCTGACCTCTCGACGAGTACGCTCACCGATGTGGCCGACAAGATGATGGTCCAAGAGGCGGTGGCGGGCGACGTCATCATCCGTCAAGGCGACCCGGGCGAACTGTTCTACCTCATCCGCAGCGGCCAGGTCGACGTGATCATCGACGAGGATGGCGCCGCAAAGAAGGTGGCCGAACTGGGCGAAGGGCAATACTTCGGCGAGGCGGCCCTATTGCGCGACGAGCCGCGGAACGCGACCATCGTCGCCGGGTCGAAGTGCGTCTTCTACACGCTCGGCAAAGCCGACTTCAAGGATGTGCTGGCGCGGAGCAAGACGTTCGTCGACGAGTTGCGCAACGTGCTGGCGAGCCGGACGTAACGGCGGCTGATTGCCACCCTGAGCCCCGGAATCTTGCGAGTCCACTGAGATCACCGAGATCACCGTCTCCACCTGCGGTGCGAAAGGTGATCTCGGCACAAGATGCTCGTTGGCGTCGCGCCAAGCGACATGTTGGTGCGTTGGCGGTGCGAGCCGGGCGCCAGGCGTTCGCCGAGTGGCGAAACGTCTGGTTTTTGCTTCTCAGCCATGTCTGCCAAGTCGGCCGTGTCGGCCAATAGTTTTTGGCAGACATGAGCGGCATGCAATAACCGCGCCGAAGCTCTGTAGCATGCGCCCAAGTACCCGCGGCGGCGGGTACCGGTAGCGCTGGCCGCGCGAGGTCGTTTTCGCGAGACGGAACGAGCGTTGGCGTTTCAGTTGCCAAAGAGCAGAATGGTTCATTTGTACAGTAGCGGCTTGGGTGGCCACTTTCAACGGAAAACTTTAGAGTGCGTCATAGATTTGATGACCGCTTCCAGCCCCCGGCTCCGCCGGGGGGTAGCACACTGCGGGACGACGCCTACCGGGACGGTGGCCGACCCCCTGGCGGAGCCAGGGGCTGAAAAAGCGATGCGAGCAGAGGGGAGCATGCGATGGTTGAAGTGACGTTAAGCGACCCGCCGAGCGACGAGCGGTTGCGGCAGTTGTTGGCGGTGGCGGCGGATCAGATTCGCGATCAAGTCGAGTCGCTCGCTTGTCATTACCATGACTGGCCGAGCGTGGTGAACGTGGGGATTCGCGACGATGGGCGAATTTCGTTCAATGTTCACGCGTGTTGCGTGGCGCAGCAGAATCGGATTGAGGAGGTGATTGAAGGGGAGTAGCAAGATACCAGGAGGTCGTTTCTTGCGTCGACGGTCAGCTGAGCTAGTTGATTATTCGCACTCCTGTTAATCTTCATTCTAAGACAATGACGCGAAACGGCAGTCTTGAAAGGATTCGGCTAATGAACTGCAAGATTATGGGATTTTTGTGTGTTGTCGCCTGGGGGCTGGGTGTTACCTGCCAAGCCTCCATCCTTCTAGATCAAGTCAACGAAGTCCAGCCTGGTCAGTGGGCTATTGCACTATTAGGTAATGGCGGTTCTCGAGCGCAGACGTTTACTGTGGGGCAAACAGGTAAACTTGCGAGGATCGAAGTGGGATTGACTGGTGCTTGGCAGGCTAGCGCCTACTGGGTTGACATAGCCGTTGCGACTGTCGCCGATGGCGTACCAGACTTTGACTCGATTCTCGCGTCGCGGCGGATACTAAGCGAGGACATTTCATTGCCGTACCCTTCCGTTCCTAAGTACTCAATATCGGGAGATTTTACCTCGTCAGAGATACAGGTTACAGCCGGCGAAATGTTGGCGCTAGTTGTGACCTCGAACTTGCCGCCCGTTCCAGGACCGCCGACTAATGTATTCGGCATTTGGGTTAATGGTAATTCTTATCCAAATGGGAAAAGCTATTATCGTCCCTACAGTGAGATTTCAGAGGCGTTCGGCGATTTCCATTTCCGCACGTTCGTTGAAATTCCAGAGCCAATCTCAGCGAGTCTTGGCATGTTGGGGGTCGCTTGCGTCTTGGCCATGGCACGCAATTGCTGTGCATCGCGATGTGGTTTAACGGCTGTTGAACGCTGACGACGTTCCATCTTTCATCGCGGGGATGACGTGCTACGATTACTATTCGAGGGATCGACGGGTTGCTATTTCGCAATCCTGAAGGGATTGGATCGAGCGATGCCACTCTTTCAGATGTGTGTTTTTGACATTGGTTGCTGACCCAGGGTAGATCGCTGCGCGATCGACCCTGGGCTGGATGATGGAACGCCTTTAGCGTTCGGCATCGCGACTGAATCCGCGGCAATCCGTTAAATCCGCGTTGATCCGCGTTCTATTCTTCTGCCCGTCGCGAGCGGGCGAGGGCTAAGTGGGCGTGGCGGGGTAGAGTCGGACTACGCTACTTGCGGCACTTCTCGCACTTGCAGGGCAGCTCGCACGTTTTGCAGGTCGGCGCCTGGCAACGCATGCAGTGCCCGTTACAGCAGCCTTCGCAGCAGAGGTGGGGTTCAAAGCCGCATTCGGCGGCCAGCGCGGCTTGCGTGCGCTTCAGGCCGACTTCGGCTGACTTGAGGGCGGCGACTTGCTGCACCAGGTCGGCTTCGGCGTCGTAGAGCCGGCCGCGGGCGGCGCTGATTTCGAAGACGGGCGTATCGTTGGCGTCGCGGCGCGCCAGCAAGGCGTCGACGTTCTTGCGGCGAGTTTCGACGGCGGTGCGAGCCAAGGCGACGCGTTGTTGCTGCATCACGATCTGGTAAACGGCGCCTTTGATCTCGGCGGTGGCGAGTTGCTCGGTGTCGGCGTGGAGCATCGAGAGCTGCCGGCAACGGACGTCGAGTTCGTGGTCGTTGCACTTGATGCAGCGGAGGCGGTGGACGATTCCCTCGGTCGGTTCGACGGAGCCGAGGGTCGCGTCGGCGACGCCGAGGACGCCGCGGGCGACGCGGATCGTCGACTTCTCCAGGTTGCAGAGGACCAGTTCGAGGCCGCGGAGGTCGAAGCGGTTTGGCAGACCGGCGGCGAGTTCCGACTCGGCGTTGAGGGGTTCGAGATTTGGCTCCCAATCGACCTGCGGCCAAAAGAACGTTTCTTCGGAAATTGGGCAGCCGAGGAGTTTTTGGAGTTGGCCGTTGAGTTGGACGCGGGCGAAGTCGAGTTGCAGCCGTTGATGCTGGAGCTCGGTGAGGCGGGCGTCGGTTTCGTCGCGGTCGAGCCCTTCGACCGGGAGACCTTGATCGGTGAGCTTTTCGATCCGCTCGCGGGTGCGCGTCGTTTCGAGCGTCGCGAGTTCGAGATAATGCTTGCGGGCTTCGAGGCCGGCGAGTTGGTAGAAGGCTTCCAGCGCCGAGGCGGCGGCCTTGTTTCTCACGTCGGCGGCGTGGAGTTCGAGCAGGTCGCGCTGGAGGCAGACGTTTTGCTGGACGATTTTGGAGTCGCACTCGATGATCACGCCGGCCCAATGTTCTTCGAGGGCGACGAGATTGGCGATCGTCGCGTTGGCCGCAGCCCGGCACTGGGCGTCGGAGGCCGTGAGCAGTTGGTACGTTTCGCCAGGGCTGGGGAGTTCCTGGAGGTTGCACTCCTCAACATTGCAGTCGGGGGTGACGTCGGTCAGGTTGGGCGGCTGGTCTTCGCCGGTCGTGTCGGCGAAGTTGCACGCCACGTGCGGCGTCGCCGGGACGCAGCAGCGCGAGGGGCAGCGGCAACC
>JBGSMO010000286.1:0-4179 GCA_041740115.1 Pirellulales bacterium | reverse complement strand
GCGACGGCTGTCGGCTCGTCCGGTACGATGGCACGCGCCGCGACCGCATGTCCGCCGACGGCGAGAAGTTCGGCAATCAGTTCGCCGCTCCGGTCGTCGGCCGCGGTTCGCGTGTCGCTGACAGTCACGACGCCGCACCCCACGGACCGACCGACTTCGGCGTGATGCTCGGCGGCGGAAGGGCTTTCGTAGCGGCTCATGACGGATTACACCGATTTCGCGGGTCGAAAGGCGGCGGGCGCAGGCTAAAAGGTGACTTCCCCGCAGCTAGCTTATTATAATGAAACCAGTTCCAAACGGGACCGCCCTCGCACGCGGCTTCCGGGGAACTCAGGAACAAGAATGCGTCTCTCGATCCTCGCTGTCGGAATTCTGGTCGCGATTTGGGCGTCGGCGGTGCGCGCCGATCTGTTCGAACTCAAAGATGGCGGCGAGGTCGTCGGGAACGTCGTCGAGCGGAGCGAAGCGGGCGACTACGTCGTACGCACCAGCGAAGGCGCCGAGGTCTCGCTCGATCGCAATTCGATTCAACGGGTCGTCCAACACGACGACGCGACGGTTGAGTATCGCCGCAAGAGCCGCACGGCGCCCGACACCGTCGAGACCCATCGCGAGCTCGCCGAGTGGTGCCGCGCTCGTAAATTGCTCGCTGAGGCGGACCACCATCTGGCCCGCGTCGCCGAGCTCGATCCAGACGACGAAGACGCTCGGCAAAGCCTGGGGTACCGCAAGGTCGGCAATCGTTGGCTCACTAGCGACGAGTTGATGACCGAGCGGGGGATGATCTTCTTCGACGGCAAGTACCGGACGAAGCAAGATGCGGCGCTTCGCGATCGGGACAAGAAGCAATCGTCGGTGAACGTCGATTGGTTGCAGCAGCTGAAAATTTGGCGAGGATTTCTCGACAATCGCCGGCCTGAGAAAGTTCAGGAAGGCCAAGCCCACATCCTCGCGATCAACGATCCGCAAGCGGCGCCGGCCCTGATCCGCGTGATGGAAGAGGAGCCAGAGGACCCGATCTTCGAACTCTTTCTACGCGTGTTGGCTCAATTGGACCACCCGGCGGCGCTGCAGCAATTAGTCGCATACACGCTCGACCCGGAAATCAATCCGGAGTTCAGAGCGCAGGCACGCGATTACCTGCTCCCCTGGCCGCGGCCCGTGCCAATCGTCCCGTATGTCAATGCGCTGAAGAGCAAAGACAACCGGGTGGTAAATTTGGCCGGCCTGACGCTGGGGCAACTGAATGATCCAGCCGCCATCAGCCCGTTGATCGACGCGCTAGTGACGACCCACACGCGAGTGCTCAATCCGGGCAACGGCGGCGGCGGCGATCAGATCACCGCCGGCTTCGGCACTCCCGGCGTGGGAGGGGGCGGCGGACTGAGCATGGGGGGCAATGCGCCCAAGGTCGTCAAGGAACCTTACCGCAACCAACGCGTCCACCAGGCGCTGATGAAGCTCTCCGGCAAGCAGAACTTCGAGTACGACGAAGCAGCTTGGCGCGCCTGGTACGTCGACATGCAGATGCGGCAGACGGTGAACGCACGCCGCGATCAATGAGATGCGTTCAAGAGCACACTACACGCGAGTCATTCTGGGCGAAGCGAAGAATCTGGAAGCTCGCTCGGCATGCCAGATCCTTCGCTCCGCTCAGGATGACAGCGTTAGTCTTTCACGACTACGCCGCTGCCCGCCGTTTCCGTTGCTCCCACCAACTTTCGTTCACCATCGTCGCGGCAATGCGGTCTTCAAGATTCGGCCGGAAGATCGTGAGCAGCAGCAGCGGCAGGTACCAAGCGACGAACATCCCCCCCTCGTGCGGCTGCCAGAACTGGGCGCCGACCATCAGCGCCGCCGTGCAACTGATTAGCACGCCAAGGTTCTTGCGGTTCGGCCACGCGACGAAGCTGATCGAGAACGCTGAAAACGCAATGATGATCGGAATGCGGTAGACCGGATCCCAGAATCGCCAGATCCCTTGCAGATGTTCGAGCCGCGGCCAGCGGATGCCGAACATTTGCCGCAAGTGGCCGAGGAACCGATCGGGGCTTCCCGCGCTGATGGCCATCGAGATCATCAACGCCGCGATGGCGATTAAGAAACCGACGGCGAAGCGCTTCACGCCGCGCTCCCAATAGAAGCTGCACCAGAGCGACAGCAGAAAAAACGGGTAGTAAATCGTCCCCGAGGCGAGCCCGATGAGAATGCCCGCCAGCATCGGTCGACGATAAAGGACCACCGCCCATACGAGCAACGACGCCGGCAGACAGTGCTGAGGATCGCCGCACCACTTGGCGGTATAGGGCAGCAATAGGTACATCACGGCCGCGGCGATGCCGGCGACCAGGTTATCAAAATGCCACGAACCAACCAGGACGAGTCCCACGACGATCATCACCTGCGAAATGATGGCGACCACCCGCGTCGTGACGACGCCAACCTTCTGTTGTTGCTGCAACCGTTCGGCGTCGGTTTCGGGCGGCGCTTCGGCTGACTGATCGATCACCGTCTGCGTGGAAATCCGCGGCAACAGATAGAGCAACCAATAGCCGGGGCCTTCGGTGTCGAACGTGTCGTTCGCCTCGTCGCTGCTCGCTTCGATCTCCGCCGTGCGCGCTTTCAACTCAGCCGCTGGGAGCGCTGGCGCCAGGTCGGCTTGAGCCAGTTGCCCCGTCACGACGTTCGCCATCAGAAAGAAGAGCAGCGAGCTACCTAGGAACGCGAGCCCCGCGGCGTTCAAATTTGGATCGAGCAACGGCCGTCGCACCATGGCCGGGTCGATCAGCAGCCTCGCCATGATGATGACGCCGACGGCGAACAACCACTGAAAGCCGAGCTTCTGGATCTCAACGACGTTGACGTCGCCCCCCAATCCCTCCTGCTCGTAACTGTACAGCACCAGCAGCAGCCCCGGCGCCAGCGCAATGAGCATGAAGAGATCGACGTTCCGCACGCTAAAGACGCGATTGAACTTGAAGAAGAGCGCCAGCAGCAGCAGCGACGAGAGGTAGGCCCAACTCGTGGGATTCACCCGCTCATACTGAAACAGGATGTCGCTCATGCGGGAGAAAAGCGCTGAGGAGACTGCGGGCGGGAGGACTCGTCGTGGTTGTCGGCCGACGGCCGAATCGTTCGACCGTCCCCGGTTGGCGGTTGGGGCCGCAGCCCGAGTGCTTTGTCACACTCCAATTCTTAGGACATGTCAAAGCCCTAGGATAAGCCGATCAATGCAAAGTGCAAGCCGGGAATGGGATTGCGACGCAGCGGGCTGTCGTCATTCTGAACAACCCACCGTCATTCTGAGCGAAGCGAAGAATCTAGCACGCCAATCGAGCTTCCAGATCCTTCGCTCCGCTCAGGATGACGCTCGGGCGCCAAGCGATCGCGCGCCGCAGCCGCCCAAGGACTTTCGGGAGCCAGTTCGAGAAACGCCTCGAAGTGACCCGCGGCTTCGTCACGTCGCCCAAGCCGATCAAGCGTGTTCGCCAAGTGATAGTGGACGTCGGCGAAGTCGGGATGATACTCCAGCGCCCCGGCGAACGTCGCCGCCGCGAGTTCGATCTCCCCCGTCTCGGCCAGCACGCAGCCGAGGCTCGCCCGCGCTTCGACATACTCCTCGTCAATCTCCAGCGCGGCATAGTAGCGCTCGCGCGCCGCGGAGAGATCGTTCGCCCGATACAACACGTCGGCGAGCGCGAAGTGAATCTCCGCCCGCGGCCCCGTCGCCATCAGCAGCGTGCGATAGGCTTCCGCGGCGCGATCGAGCTGGCCTTCGTCCTCCCAGTCGATCGCTTCTTGCTGCAATTGATCGACGAGCGTCTCTAGCGCGTCAGCGTCGTCGCCGGCGCGATGAGCGGCGGTGATGGCGATCGTCGCGGGCGCTTCCGTCGCGTCATCTTCGAGTTGGCGCTGATCGAAGTCGAACAGGAGTTGCCCCCCCGGTTCGGCCAGGTCTTCGCCTAACCGCAAGAAGAGGCGGCGACCTTCGACCACCACCCGCGGATCGGCCAGCGGCCGCTCGACGCCCGGCAACAGTCGCGAGATTTCGGCAAGCCGCCGATCGATCGTGCGCAGCGAACAACCCGCCGCCAGCAGCTGCGTGAGCCGTCGTGCGACTGCGACTTCTGCAAAATCGAAATGGCTGAGCCGGCGCACCACGCGCACCGGCCGCAGCGT
>JBGSMO010000281.1:0-2475 GCA_041740115.1 Pirellulales bacterium | reverse complement strand
AAGACGGCCTGCACGCCTGTCGCTCCGTATGGCGGCGGGCAGGCGCCGAGCGCATCGACGCCGACGGGGCCGATCATCTGGCCGCCGGCGATGGGCCGTTCATTTGATGTCGCATTGCCGTTCGACCCATTTAGCCGCGGTGCTCGCACCGCGTTGGCGCCGCCGGGCAGTACTTGATTGCTGAACAAACTCGCCCCGCCGCGCGGGCTACCGCCTGCGGCTAAATGGGCGATAGCGGGGGCGTCGAGCGGGGGTAAGGGTTCGAGGATTGGCGCTTCGCCTGGCGGGGCGAAGAGATCGTCGAACGCCGACTGAGAGTGAGCGCTATTCGTTCCGCCAAAGATGCCGACGACGGAGAGCGCCAGCGCGATCGCCAGCGCGCACCATCGCCGCGGCGTCGTCAGCGTTCGATCAGTTTGTCGCGGGCAGGTCATTCGGTCAGGTAAGTCGTCTATTGGGTGCCATTCGCCGCGGCGAGTGAGAAGTGCTCGGCAAGGGTGAAGATCAATCGATCGTGAACCGGGCTCGGCTCGCCTGGATGAAACACTCACGCTCTTACATAAGTGGATGCGTCGCCCTTCAGGCAAGGGAGAGCACTGGCGGCACGCCAGTGGCACCCCGCCTTGTGCTGCTTACTCACCTAAACACCTACTCACTCAAACACTCCTCCACTCACTTCACGTCAAACTCCACGCTCGACTGATGGAAATCCAGCGTCCCCTCCATCATCGCGCGTTCCATCTCGACGGTCGAATCGCAGAATCGCATAAAATACATCGGCTCTGTCCGATTACGCATCCGGAAGCTCAGCCGGTAGCGGCCCGGTTCGCACAATAGCTCGCCCGGCACCTTGTAGGGCACGGTGCGCGAGCCGCAGGGCGCCAGCGACCGGGCTTCCATCCGAATGAACGGCGGATGATTGAGCACTGTGATCGGCTGCGCAGCGGGCCGGATGAAGGGCAGGGGGTCGATGTCGATGTTCACCGGCAGGAAGAACTCGCGATCGGTTCCCTTGGCCCCGGTGATCAGGAACATTGTCTGCAGGTTGAACAGCTGCCAGTCGTAGGCGATGCGCTTATGGCGGACGTCTTCCGAATGGATGTCGGCCAAGTCGCCGAAGCGATCGAGGTAGCCGCTCTCCCAGACGCGCTCGCCGCGGGGGTTGATCAGCGCGACGTTGGCCCACAACTGCGGCTGGGCCCCGAGCGAGGCGGTCGGCAGGTTATGCCCGTCGTTCGTGTTGGTGACGATGTAATTGAACTCAAGGTCCTGCCCCCGCACGCGCGGCTTCGTGAAGAAGGGGCCGTCGACGTGGGAGCCGTTCTCCATCACCTGCCGGCGGAGCTGATTCTTCAGCTGCTTCTTCTTGAGGTTCTCGTCGATGATCTCGCGAGCGTCATAGCGATCGTCCGCTTCCTTCCACGCTTCGGGGAACTGCACGACGACGGCGCCATCGTCGACCGCGTCTTCAAAGGCGTCGGTTCCCCAGCCAGCGCGGCAATCGAACAGCAGCCAGTCCTTCATCGACCAGCGGTCGGCCTTCGGGTTGAACGGGAAGACGCCGGGATGGGCGATCGAATAGCCAGGCCCGTAGAAGACGTGGTTCGCATGTTTGCGGTCGGTGTTGACCGTTTTCTTGTTGATCTCGGCCGCAGCGCCATACTCGTAGCCGCTCGGCACGCCGGGGATGCGACCCATGTGGCAGTCCTGACAGGAGATGCCCTTCTTGCACGCCGGCGACGCGCGGTACTGCTCCCACACCACTTCCAGCTTGATGCCGGGGTAGACCGCCACCTGATGGCACGACGTGCAGAACGAGGCGTGCGACAGTTGCGGGAACGAGAACGCCGCCGCATGCATCGGCTGGCCCGGGCCCGTTTCGTCGGGCGACGTTTTGACTTTGAACTTCGCCTTCTCGTCGACCACCTGGGCGACGCCGTCGCCGCCGAAGGGGCCGTACATCGGGGCGTAGACGTCGCCCGGTTCGATGCGGCGTTCGCCGTTGGTCTTGCCGTACCATTCGCGAATCCGATGGCACGCAATGCACGTCACTCCCTCGCGAGCGACCGGCGGCAGGTCGTACATCGGCGCCGCGCGAGAGATGCCGAGCGTCGTCCCCGCGGGCGAGTGGCAGCGGTAGCAGAAGTAACCGATCGTCCCTTGGGTGAGGTCGTTGATCTTCTGCTCGAACTTATGGAACATCGGCGACACGGCCGCGTAGGCGTGGCTTGAGACGCTCCATTCCTCGTAGATTTTTTCGTGACAGACGCGGCAAGTCTTCGCGGAAGGATAGAGCGACTCCGCGGCGAACGTACACCGCGATTGTTCTCCCGGAGGCCGCTTATCCGCCGCTGGCGGCTTAGCCTGCCCCCCAGCGGTATTTCCACTCCCCCCCGCAGCACCCGGAGGTTGCCCAGTAGCCGGACCGCCACGCGGTCCGGGCGCGGCGCCACCCGGCGCGCCATGCATCGACGG
>JBGSMO010000265.1:0-6462 GCA_041740115.1 Pirellulales bacterium | reverse complement strand
TGGCGTCGCCGAGCTTGGCGCCTTGGCGTTTCGCCCGGACTCGTTGCGCGAGGCGCTTTGGCAATGCTGCTACGTCGATGCGATGGATCGGCGAATTACCCGCGAGGCGTTCATTCAATCGCTTGACGACGCCACGTTGCGGGCAGGCTTTCAGGCATTGGCCGAAGCCTACGCGGCCGATCGCTTTGGCGCCGACGCCGGGAAGGCCATGGCGACGATTGCCAGCGTGGCTAATCGCTTGCAAGCGATTCTCTCGCGGCCAATCGAACATGGCGGCGATGAGTTTGCGGCTTAGCAAAAGACCGCCGCGGCAACTATACACCAGCAACCGCTAATAGGAGCATCCCATCTATGGCAAGTCTCTCGACAGACCCCCGCGGCAATCGCCGCATACTGTTCGCGACGCCCGACGGCGGCCGCAAGACGATCTATCTTGGCAAGGTCGCCAAGCGACAAGGCGAAGCCGTCAAAGTCCACGTCGAACAATTGGCTAATGCCCTAGGCACGAACACGGCGCCGCCGCTGGCAACGACGCAATGGCTGTCGACGATCGACGCGAAGCTATATGGCAAACTGGTAGCCGTAGGACTCGCTGCCGATCGGTCCCCCGCCCTATCAACGACGCTGGCGGCGTTCTTAGACGGCTACTTGGCCAAGCGGCAATCGCTCGTCCAGTCGGGCAAGCTCAGCGCCGACACGCTTCGCATTGACCGCGTCACCCGCGACAATTTAGTCGCCCACTTTGGCGCCGCGATGGAGCTATCTGCGATCAACAAAGGGAGCGCCGGCGACTTCCGAACCTATCTGCTGACTATCGGCGGCGTGCCGGCGAAGAAATGCGGACCAGAGATTGTCATCCGCCAGCGTACGCCACTGGCCGAAGCAACCGCCCGGAAGCGTTGCGCCGTGGCGTCTCGGTTCTTTCGCGATGCCATGCGTCGCGGACTAATCGCCGCCAACCCGTTCGACTCCATCCCAAAGAGCAACATCGCCACGAAGCGTAGGGCGCTCATCAGCGACCCCGACGCTCGGAAGGTCCTGGATTTGCTACCGACGCTCCAGTGGCAACTGCTCTTCGCTCTGTCGCGTTGGGGCGGGCTCCGCGTCGGCTCAGAGGTTCGCAAGCTGCGATGGGCCGACGTCGACTGGCTCCGCGGCCGGATGCTCATTCACTCACCGAAGACGGAGCATCACGCCGGCCATGAATCGCGTTGGCTCCCGATCTTCCCGGAACTGAGAGAGCTACTGGTACAGCAGCACAAAGCTGCCAAGGGCGAGCCGCTGGTCTTGCCGATGCTTGTTGGCCGTACCGACTCGGCTTTGCGGACGACGCTGATTCGGGCGATTGGTAAAGCGGGGCTAACCGTCTGGCCACGGCTCTGGCATTCGCTGCGGGCGACGCGGCAGACAGAGCTAGAAGACCGCTTCCCGTCGCACGTCGTCTGCGCCTGGCTCGGCAACAGTAAGCAAGTCGCCCGCGACCATTACTTGCAGGTCACCGACGAACATTTTGTAGCCGCTGCTGAATTGTTAAGACGCGATCCGAAACCAACGCAGAATCCGACGCAGCAGGCAGCAGCAGGGAGCGGAACTGAGCAGCATGGAGCGGGGGACGACATGCGAAATCCCCGGGGAAAAGCAAAAGGGCCTAGGAAATCCGATGATTTCATAGACCCTAAGGCGGTCGGGGAGGGATTCGAACCCCCGATACACTTTCGTGTACGCCGGTTTTCAAGACCGGTGCATTCAACCGCTCTGCCACCCGACCGATGCGACTCAAAGAGTATCGCGCCCGCCGCCGGTCGTTGCAAGGCGGACGGTCGCACTGAACTCGCGGAGTGCGGCGCCTGCTCGACGAAGTCCACTCGGCGGCAGTTACGCCACGAACGCCAACCAATAAAAGATCCAGCCGGTGCATGCCGTCAGCAGCATGTCCCAGGCGGCAATCTTGCCCCACAGAATATGACTCCGGCTGTGAGGTCCCGGTTCGGGCGGGCTGGGAAAGCGACGCAATGCCCGCACGCCGACCCACGCCCAGAGAATGGTGGTGCTCACGGCGAAAATAAGGTGGATCAGTAGCGCCCGAAAGACCCACCCCGGCGTCGCCGGGCGGCCCAGCATCTTGACGAAAATCGCATCCCATACGGTCCCAGCCGACTCGACCGAAGCGTAGTAGGGCGACGGCTCGGCCCGTTCACGCCAGCCGCTGACGAAGCGGACGTCGATTTCGAACAACCCCACGGCAACGCCTAGGACAATCAGCAGTGCGACCTGGATGCGCTTATGAAGCAGGTAATTTCGCCGGTATTTGACTAGCCAGATGCTCCACCCCAGCAGCGGCACGATGGCGAGCATCGCGGCGAAAACGACGTCGAGCATGATCGACGCACGCGTCCCCAGAAAGCCGTCAATTCCCGGAAAGTCCATGGGCGCCATTTTGTCAGAACGCCCCGGACAACGCCATTGGAGTTTGCCAAGGCCGCGGCGCAATTGACGGGCGACGGCTCGGCTGTTAGAACCGGGGATTCTCGACAAAAACATGCGATCGCCCAGGCTCCGCAGGGCTCGATCGCCGATGCGTTCGACGATTAACACACACCGACTCAATTCGTAGCTAAGGAATCACCGCGTGGGCGCCTCTCAACGTAAGCGTGATCTTCGTCAACGCCGTTCGCGTCAGGAAAAGCTGACCAAGCTGAAGGCGAAGCTGCCGAAGGCGACTCAATCGGAAAAGACCGAGATCGCCCGCAAGCTTCGCAACCTGACGCCTGGCGCGGAAGAGTTGATCGATCGCTGGAAGCTCGTCGAGAGCGATCGCTAGTCTGGACGATCCGCGCAAGCCAACGCTCTCCCGTCCGCGCTCGCCGTTGCGCAGACGGGAGTTTTCGTTGATTCGGTCAATCGCGAGCAACGATTACAGCCTCGCGGCGGCTGGCTCTTTGACCGCTGCAGCGACGCGGCGAAAGAGGAACTCGTCGTCGTTGCCCCCGTCGACGTCGACCTCGATCGTCGACCCCTCCGGATACTCGCCCCGCAATAGCTCGGTCGCCAACGGATTCTGGATCGTCTGCTGGATCACCCGCTTCACCGGGCGAGCACCGAACGCCGGGTCGTAGCCGAGCGTCGCGATCCGCTCCCGCGCCGCCGGCGTGACGTGGAGTTGCAAGCCGCGCTTGGCGAGTTGCTTCTCCAGCCGCATTAGTTGCAGGTCGACGATCCGCCCCACCTGCGACCGGTCGAGCGGATGGAACACGATGATGTCGTCGATCCGGTTGAGGAACTCCGGCAGGAATCGCGTCTTCAGCGCTTCGTCGAGCGCTTCCCGCATCTCTTCTTGCGTGCCATCGTCCGCCGCGATCTGCTGAATCACCTGACTGCCGACATTCGACGTCATCACCACAATCGTGTTGGTGAAGTCGACCGTATGCCCGTGATTGTCGGTGAGCCGCCCGTCATCGAGTACCTGCAACAAGATGTTGAACACGTCGCGATGGGCCTTCTCGATTTCGTCGAGCAGCACCACCGAGTAGGGACGCCGGCGAACCGCTTCGGTCAGCTTCCCCCCTTCCTCGTACCCGACGTAGCCGGGAGGCGCGCCGATGAGGCGGCTCACGGTATGCTTTTCCATGAACTCGCTCATGTCGATGCGGACCATCGCGTTCTCGTCGTCGAACAGCGTCTCGGCAAGCGCCTTGCAAAGCTCAGTCTTGCCGACGCCGGTCGGGCCGCAGAACAGGAACGAACCGATCGGCCGGTTCGGATCTTGCAACCCGCTCCGGCTGCGACGCACCGCGTTCGCCACGGCGCGCACCGCTTCGTCCTGGCCGACGACCCGCTGGTGGAGTCGCTCTTCCAATACGAGCAGTTTCGCCCGCTCGGCTTCGAGCATGCGGCTGACTGGAATGCCGGTCCACGCGCTCACCACTTCGGCGATTTCGTCGGGGCCGACTTCTTGGCGCAGCAGCCGCTTCTTCCCCTTCGACGCTTCCGCCTCGGGGGTTCCTTGCAGTTTTTCGAGTTCCTCAAGTCGCTGCTGCAGCTTCTTCCGTTTGCTGTCGAGTTCGTACAGCGATTGGTAGAGATCCTCGCCGACCATCTGTCCGATCGACTGCCGCTCTTTCACGCTGGCGGCAAGTTGTTGGTACTCGTGATCGGCCTTCTGCAGTTCCTCGCGGACCTGCGCGACGTCGCCGACGCCCAGCTTCTCGCTCTCCCACTGCTCGCGCAGGTTGGCGAGTTCGCGACGTAGTTCGTCCATCTCGTCGTTGATTTCTTCGAACCGCTGCTGCGCATGCTCTTCCTTCTCGTCGGCCAGTTGCCGGGCCGCGAGTTCAAGCTGCACCAGTCGCCGTTGGATGCGGTCGATTTCTTCCGGCACGCTTTCAAGTTCCATCGCCAGCCGGCTCGTCGCCTCGTCCATCAGGTCGATCGCCTTGTCGGGCAAGAAGCGATCGGCGATGTAGCGATGCGACAGCTCCGCCGCGGCGACGAGCGCCGAATCCTTGATCTTCACGCCTTTATGATGCGCCTCATAGCGCGGCTTCAGTCCGCGAAGGATGGCGATCGTGTCTTCGACCGACGGCTCGCCAATGAACACCGGCTGGAACCGCCGTTCGAGGGCCGCGTCTTTTTCGATATACTTGCGATACTCGTCGAGCGTCGTGGCTCCAATGCAGCGCAGTTCGCCGCGGGCGAGGGCCGGCTTGAGCAAGTTCGCCGCGTCGTTCCCCCCCTCGGCGGCGCCAGCGCCGACGACGGTGTGGAGCTCGTCGATGAACAGGATCACCTGCCCCTGCGAATCTTGCACCTCGCGCAGCACTGCCTTGAGCCGCTCCTCGAACTCGCCGCGGTATTTGGCCCCGGCGATGAGGGCGCCCATGTCGAGCGCGATCACCTTCTTGTTCTTCAGGCTTTGCGGCACGTCGCCTTGCACGATGCGGAGCGCGAGCCCTTCGGCGATCGCCGTCTTGCCGACGCCGGGGTCGCCGATGAGCACCGGGTTGTTCTTCCGCCGTCGCGAGAGGACTTGAATCACGCGGCGGATTTCCTGATCGCGGCCGATGACCGGATCGAGCTTTCCCTGCGCGGCGCGAGCGACCAAGTCGATGCCGTACTTCTCCAGCGCCTGGAACTTTCCTTCCGGGTTCTGGTCGGTGACGCGGGTCGAGCCGCGGACCTTCTGCATCGCCGCCAGCAGGTCCTTCTCGTTCACCGCGTTGAGCTTGAGCGTATCCTGGGCCTTCGATTTCACACGCGCGAGTGCGAGCAACAGATGCTCCGTCGAAACGAAGTCATCCTTCATTTCGGTCGCCGCCTGCTGGGCGCCTTCGAGAACGCGCGATAGCTCGGCGCCAAGTTGGGGCGGAGCTCCGCCGCTCGCCTTCGGCAAATGCGACAACTCCGCGGTGATCATCTGCCGCAGCTGCTGCTGGTTGACGCCAATAGCGTCGAACAGCGGGCGGACAATCCCCTCTTGCTCATCCACGAGCGCCGCCAAGAGATGCAGTGACTCGATCTGCGGATTCCCCGCGTCGGCCGCGATCTCCTGCGCACGTTGAACGGATTCCTGTGCTTTTTGAGTCAGTTTATCGAAACGAAAGGCCATGGTTGGGCCTCCTTCTCGGCGAGACGGCGCCGACCGTTTACGTATTAGCTACTTTTCTCTTCACGTCCGCCGACGTTCGCGTTGCCGCTCTGAGGCCCGGAGGGCCGACATCATGTAGCCAGGGGCGCGAGCCCCTGGTCACCGATGCCTTCTACCGACAAAAGCCCCGTGAGGGGCGAAATTAATCCCACAAATACCGCGGATCGTACTCCACGCCATGCCGCTCCAATATGGCCACACACTCCTCCTGAAACGATTGCCGCCGATGATGCACCACTTGGTTTCGAATATATCGCCTAACGATTGCCACCTGTGATTCGCTCACGCTGAATGCGGCGTATCCTTCTTGCCAACCGAACCGTGCATGCCTCTTCTCCTCATGCATCCATTTCGACGAATTCGTTTTGATCAAACGCAACATGTCGGAGACGGCGATCGACGGCTTGAAATTGGCCAGCAGATGAACGTGATCTTCGATCCCGCCAATCTACAGCAGAGTACCGCCCTCCTCTCGCGCTATTCCTGCTATGTAGCGGTAGAGTTCCTCCTTGAATTCCTCAGTGATCAGGCGCTCTCGATCTTTCGTGCTGAACAGGATGTGATAGAGGAGATTCGAATACGTTGCAGGCATGCGAAAAGCTCCGGAGGAGGAATGATTTCGCTCCTCCGGAGCTTTGTTGCCACTGCAGACTCCGTTACCAGGGGCTCGCGCCCCTGGCTACAACATGTCACCCCTCACGGGGCTCATGCGTCACTTGTTACCATCGCGCGAACGCGGCGTTAGCTCTTCACCTCAAACTCCGCGTCAATCGCGTCGTCATCGGCGTTCGCGCCGCCGGCTTGGGCCGTGGCCCCTT
>JBGSMO010000233.1:0-2991 GCA_041740115.1 Pirellulales bacterium | reverse complement strand
TCCTGGCTCGTCGCGGCCGAGGCGTTTCGCCTCGCCTATCCCGCCGCCCGGCGCGGGCGAACTCTCCCCGCCGCGCCCATGCATCGACTTGCTGCTCATGAACGTGCTGAGCGTAATCACCAGAAACACGAAGCCAGCCAGCGTGAGGTAGGCCACCTTGCGACCGCGGCGGGCGGCGGGGTAGGCCAGCCGAAACGCCTCGGCCGCGACCAACCACGAAAACATGCCGCTGAGGCTGATCACCACCGGGTCGGTCCACTGCAGACCGCTGCCGTCGCGGAGGGCGAGCCGCATCAGCACGCCGGAGACGAAGCCGAGACCGACGAGGATGGTAGCGGCGATCAACGAGCGCGCGTTCACCCGTTCGAGCCATTCGAGACTCGGGAGGCGGAACCGTTCGCTCAAGGGGGCTTTGTTTTTGAGCCGTGCGCTCTGCACGAGATACATCAGCCCTGCGACGAACCCGAGCAGCACGGCGATCGTGCCGAGCATGAGGAACACGCCATGGAGAATGCCCCAGATGCGGGGCATCTCGGCGCCCGCCATCGGCTCGGTGCTGGCGAAACGAGCGGCGCCGATCAGCGCGAGCACAATCGGCAGCAGGAACAGTCCGATCGACGCCCGCGGTTGGTAGAGGACGAGAGCGAGGTAGACGATGGCCAGCCCCCAGGCCGCGGAGAGATACCAATCGTGTTGGCTGGAGAGGGGCGCCCAGGGGGAGGCGCTCGCTCGTTCCGCCAGATACCAGGTCTGCGCAACGATGCCGGCGAGTGCGGCAACGACCACGGCCAACCGCCGCCAACGAGGGCGAGCCCACAGGCCCATTACCTCCAGCGCGAGCGCCACCCCGAAGCTGGCGGTGAAGCAGAGCATGTTGACGCCGGAAGACATGTCGTGTTTTGAGTGCCACTGGCGTGTCGCCAGTGAGAAGTGCTCAACAGGTGCGGGGATCAACCGATCGTGAATCAGGCTCGGATCATTTCAAACTCTCACACGGGTGGATGTATGGCCCTTCAGGCAGGAAGAGCACTGGCGACACGCCAGTGGCGCCCAGCGAAAAGCCAATCGACCAGGCCTGTCCCCGATCATTTCCTTTCTTCTTCCTTGGTGCGTCTTTGTGCCCTTCGTGCCTTGATGGTTAGTCTTTCACGTCGCCCCGGCGGGTCGTTGACCCGCGGCTACTTATTCTCCCTCTGCGTCGTCGAGCCCGTACTCTTTCAGCTTCTTGTGGAGCGTGTTGCGGTTGATCCCCAGCCGCGCGGCCGCTTTGATCTGAACGCCGTCGCACAGGGTCATCACTTGCGAAATCACCTCGCGTTCCACGCGATTGACGATCCGGCCATGGAGGTCGCAGTCCTCTTCAGCGGCCGTCGTCAGCCCCTGGACCACCAGTTCCTCGGTTAGCTCCTCAAAGTTCATCGTACGCGAGCCGAGCGCCTTCGGCTGCCGCCCGGTGCGGACCGCCTCGGGCAACAGTTCAAAAGTTAGCTCATCGCCGAGCGCCATGACGACCACTCGCTCGACGTAATTCTGCAACTCTCGGACATTTCCGGGCCAGGCGTAACGCTGCAGTGCCTCCATCGCCCGCGGTTCGATATGGGCGACGTAACGGTCATTTTTCTCGTTGTAGTAGTTGAGAAAATGAGTCACCAGCAGCGGGATGTCTTCGGTTCGCTCACGCAGCGGCGGGATGAAAATCGGCACGACGTTGAGCCGGTAGAACAAGTCCTCGCGGAACGTCCCGGCCATCGCGAGATCGAGCAAGTCGCGGTTGCTCGCGGCGATGATGCGGGTGTCGACGCGAATTGTCCGCGTGTCGCCGACCCGTTCGAACTCCCGCTCCTGCAGCACGCGGAGGAGCTTTACTTGCAAGTGGAGCGTCGTGGAATTAATTTCGTCGAGGAAGATGCTCCCTTGATGGGCCGCTTCGAACCGGCCGGTGCGGTTGTCGATGGCGCCGGTGAAGGCGCCGCGGACGTGCCCGAACAGTTCGCTTTCGAGCAAGCTCTCGCTGAGGGCGCCGCAGTTCACGCGGACGAATGGCCGATCGCGGCGCCCGCTCAGCGTGTGAACGGCGTGGGCGATCAGCTCCTTGCCGGTTCCCGTTTCTCCCAGCAGCAATACCGACGCGCTCGACCTTGCCACTTGGCGGGTCGTGCGAAAAACCTCCTGCATCGGCGCGCTATTGCCGATGACGCCCGGCAGCGGGGCGCTGGGAGATTCATCGAGTTGCGGCGGGCGGGGGGGCATGAATTACGAACGATTGCTGAAGGTCGAATGCGGAATGCTGAACGACGGGCGGCGAGCCGGAGGAGGCGTGAGCCCCCGGAGCATCATCAACGACGAAACTACTCCTTCACGGCCAAGTCCTTCTTCTCAATCACATCCAGCACGCGGGCCAGCACCTTCTGCGTAGCCGGGTCGGCGCTCTCGCTGGCGTTGTAACGATCGTATTGGAGGACGACCTGGTCTCGTTTCAACTGCACGCCAAACTTCGCGACGCTCGCCGCCAGGGCCTCGGCTGCGGCCTGACGGGTCTCGATCGGCAGCGTCCCCAGGCTCGCGAAATCGACGAGCATCGTTTGGCTTTCCGACGTGCCAAGAGCCGCCAACACGGCGACCGAAGGGCCGGCCAGTTCAGGCATCAGCAGCGTCCGGTCGACTAGGTGGGCGTTCCGTTTGAGTTCGTCGTACGGGGCGCCGGCGACGAGGAGCTTGGCAATCCACTCCAAGGCTTGCTTGGCTTGAGCGGTGCGCACTTCCGTCGGCGCCAGCGGCAACGGCCGCAGCGTGAGCGTTTCGTCGACCAGCGTCGCCAGCGCGCCGTCGCCATGCGGCCGCGGCATCGCGTAGACCAGCGAATTCGCTTCAGCGACGCGCTGCGCAGCTGCCAATCGCGGCCCGCTGGAGGCAATCAGAATCGGCACGCCGGCCGTGAGATCGCTGATTCGTAACTGATAAACGACCTCCCCCAGCAGCGGCTGGCCGATG
>JBGSMO010000218.1:0-7817 GCA_041740115.1 Pirellulales bacterium | reverse complement strand
GCTGGCGCTGGCCGGACTGGTTCCGCTGGCCTCGCGGCGGGCACGGCGGCGGCCAATATGACGGAGGCGACAGCAGTTTTTGGCGGAGGAGTTCCCGTGCGCGTAGCGGTGATCATTGTGACCGCGGCATCGCTTTTGGCCGGGCGAGCGGCGACGGCGACCGAGCCGAACGAAAACTTTGAGTCGGCGACGATTCTCGGTTCAGGCGTGTTGCTGGTTTCCGACGAACTGAGTCAGCCTCCCGACACGCTGTTGGGAACTCGAGGCACGTTCGGCGACATCGAGTTCGTCGACGACGACGGCAGCCCGGTCGGCGACGGCTTTGCCTCGGGGCTTGGTGGGGTTCCCACGAACAGCGGCTCCATTAGCTTTGCCGTCACGGGTTATACCGACGAGGGGTTCTCCGGTGGGCACGATCAGGCGGGAATCTATCAGGTTTTCGTTCAGCCGTACGACTTCTTCGACGATCCGGTTGACGGGTTCGCGGTGACGCAAACGATGCAGCCGGGCGTCGTGGACGAGTTTTCCTTTTTCGATGCGAACTGGATCGGGGGCAGCTACGACGTTTACATCGACAACACGGTTGCATTTGAAGGATTCGCCGACATTGACTTCTATACGTTTACCGGGCTGACGGCGGGAGCGAGCTTCACTGCCGAGACGCTCGATCCTTCGTCGTCGGAAGTCGACACGCTGCTTGGTTGGTTCAGCACGGGAGGCGCGCTGTTGGAGAGCGACGATAACGGCGGCAGCGGGGCGCTCAATGCACTGATCGATGGCGTCGTTCCCGCCAACGGGCAACTGACGTTTGCTGTCACCGGAGCGAATGATACGTCGTTCGAAGGCGATCACCAGTCGCGCGGCGCTTACGACTTGAAGCTAACGCTCGGCGGGGGCGTTGATTATGCAGCCGACTTCAACAACGACGGCAAGGTGAACGGGCTTGACCTCGCCGCTTGGAAGACGGCGTTCGGCGCGACGCCGGTCGGCGACGCCGACGATGACAACGACAGCGACGGCGCCGACTATCTCGTATGGCAGCGCCAGTTCGGCAGCGGCGGCGCGAGCGTCGCTGCGGCGAGCGCCGTTCCCGAACCAGCGGCCGCGGCGCTCCTGTTTTTCGCCGGCGTCGGCGTTACCGTAATCGGGCGCCTGCGCCAACCCCCTCGGCGATAGGCCTCGGCGATTCGCGATCGCGTCGAAAAAGTCGACGGATGCGCCGACAGACCGCATCGTCTCGCCGGAGCGCAGTGAAAAGCCGCAAATCGTCGCTTCGGCGTGTTGTGGCGCGGCGGCGAGCCCCCTAGACTCGAACCTTCGTGCCGCACGAAGGATTCGTCTTTCGGCGTTTTTATGGAGCCGGCCGTCGGAAATGGAACCCCGACGAACGGAGCAGCGTTAGGGAGAAGAGTATGTTGTACGCTTCAGCATTGACGAAGCAGCTATGCGCCTTGGCCGTCCTCGCAACTCTCGCGTCGACCATGTTCGTCGGCAGTCTTTCGGCTGAGACGACCGACGTCCCGCCCGTCGAAACGAAGGCCGCCGAAACTGAGGCTGCCGAACCTGCCAAGCAGGAAGAGGCCAAGAAGCCCGCGGCCGAAAAGAAGAAGTCGACCGTGACGGTCGGCGGCCTTGAGTGGCGCACCGACTACAACAAGGCGTACCAGGCCGCCAAGCGCAGCAAACGGATGCTGCTGATCAACCTGACGAGCTCGTCGACGAACAATGTTCAGGGAAGCGTCGACAAGTACATCGCGACCAACGCCAACGTGCAGAAGAAGTTGCAGAACGTCGAGCGGCTGCGCCTGCCGATCGAAGCGGAGATCACCGTCGAAGGGAAACCGCAACGGCTCGTGTCGTTTGCCGCGTTCTCGCAACTGCAGGGGGGCGCGGGGTTCGTGTTGCTCGATTTGCAGCATGAGGGAACCGCGCACTATGGTCATGCCGTCAATGTGCTGCCTTACTCCAGCGGCAAGTTCTACCACTGGCAGAACAATCATCTGAGCGTGATTCTCGATTTGCCGCCGGGGACGCTCACGCAGCGGACGATGATCTGGGCCGTTCGCACGCATCCCGAGGCGCCGCAAAGCACCTACGGCACGCATCACCCGACGCTCGCCAGCGGAGCGGCCAGCCACTCCAACTATCAGGCGAGCATCGGCCAGCAGGGGCACCAGAACTTTGGTTCGCGCTTCAATCAATTGAGCGGCGCCACCGGCGGACCGGTGTCGGAAGTCGTCGCCGAGAGCTGGCCGAATCAGAACATGATTGACTCGTGCATCGACTGCGTCCGCAGTTGGCGCGGTTCGTCGGGCCACTGGCGCGGCGTCGCGGGTCGGCACCGGGCGTTCGGCTACGACATTCGTCGTGGGCGGAACGGGATCTGGTACGGCACCGGCATCTTTGCCGACTGATATGCGTTGAACGTCCTGCAGCGACGAATCTTCGCATTCGGGCTGTAGAAATTGAACATCGGGCCGTAAGCCTCGTTTGCGAGCAATCGCATTGAGGTTTGCGGCCCTTTTTCATGCGCGGCGGTATTGTTGAAACGGCTGCCGATATGATAGGACACCGGCCAATCGATAACCGTCACTTACGCCAAAGCATAGAGCGCCCCAGATGCAAATCGACGTTCTTCTCTATCCCGGCTTTGACGAACTCGATGCGATTGCTCCCTTCGAGGTGCTGAAGAGCGCTGCGTTGAGGGGAGCGCCGTTGGAGGTACGCTTCGTCGCGGCGCCGTCGACCGGCGAGATCGTCGCCGCCCACGGATTGCGGCTGAACTGCGACGCCAAGTTGGGCAGCGGGCCGCGCCCCGATTTGATCGTCGTCCCCGGCGGCGGCTGGATCGACGGTTCGGCCGCGGGGGCGCGAGCCGAGGTCAATCGTGGCGAGATTCCGGCATTGCTGGCCGAGTACCATCGCGCCGGCGTCACGATCGCCGCCGTCTGCACGGGGGCCATGCTGCTTTCAGCGGCGGGAATTTTGCGCGGCCGAGCGGCCGTCACGCATCACGGCGCCATCGACGATCTTGCCGCCGCTGGCGCCAACGTCGTTCGCGCTCGGGTTGTTGACGATGGCAACGTCATCACCGCGGGGGGCGTGACTTCGGGGCTCGACTTGTCGCTTTGGCTGGTCGAACGGTTCGCCACTCCGGCGATCGCGCTGGCTGTCGAGCAGCAAATGGAATATGAACGACGGGGCGTCGTGTGGCGGCCGTCCCCTACCTCTTCGAAGCAGACGCCAGCTTCGGCGGAGCTGCGTCGATGACGTCCATTGGCTCCCCCATTGAGGGTCCACGAGCCGCCGTGGCGTTTACTGCTAGCCTTGCAGTGATCTCTCTCGACTGGTGGCTCATTTGGTTCAACCATTACCCCGAGAGCGGCGAAGGAAGATGGGCGCTAGCTTTCGCCGGTTGCGCAATCCAACTGGCGTTAGCTAGGGGCAATCTTGACGCGATCGGATTGGTCGAACCCATCGGAGGTTGGCGGCGATGGCTTCGTATCTGCGGCTGCCTGCTCGCCGCTGTCGTCGTCATCGGAGCCATGGCGTTCGCGGTATGGCGGGCGGGAGATAATCCATTGCCGCAGCATCTGATACCAATGCGATCCCTAGGCACAAGGATTATTCCCATGTGTCTTTTGGCTCCTCTGCTCGAAGAAGCGATCTACCGAGTAGCGCTGTGCGTCGGAGTGGCGGCCCTGCTCGGCGGTAGGTGGGCCATTGTCGTTTCTGGAATTGCATTCGCCGTTTTGCATCTCGTCTACGGAAACCCGAGTCCAGAAAATCAGCTCGGCGGATTTTTCTTGGCTTGGGCATACATTCGCAGCGGTTCCATTTACGTCCCCTTGATATTGCACTCCGCAGGCAATGGGCTCGTGTTGTCGGCTCATTTGGGAGCGAATGTATTCTTCAATACATGAAGAAAGAAGTTACTTCGCTGGCAAACCCACATGGGCGGCTGCGGTTGCTCGACGTCAACGCAGGCATTTTCGAGTCGATCGTGCCGGGCGTCGTCGCCGTGGTGCCTGAGGCGGTGCTGCTGGTGGTCGCCGATCCGCCTGACCCGCTGGCCGATCTCACTCGCCTGCTGGCCAAACACGATCGCGTCGTCAGTACCGGGACGTTTCTCGATAGCTTGCGCTTTGCCACGCACCTGGCTGAAGGCCGCCGCCTTCCGCGAGCAGGTCGAGGGGGCGGTGCGGAGCGCGAACATCAACATCATCGGGGGCTCGGCGCGAGCCAGTACGGCATCGGGGCCGTGACGGCGCGGCTGACCGAGGCGATTCTGCGCGACGAGCGGATCGGGGCGCCCGTGGGTTCGTTTCATGCGAAGGATGGCGTGACCTAATCGCTATCGAGCGTGATTGGAGCTGAGGGCGTCTGCAGCGTTCTCGCGCCGCGTTTGGATCAAGCCGAAAGCGCAGCACTCCAGCGCAGCATTGCTACCTTGCAAAAGGCGAATGAGCGGCTTCCGAAAGGATGACCTCAATTGCAGACGCGTTGAGTGAGACTCGGTAGCTGCAAGCAACATTGCAGTTGTTGGCGCCAGTCTTGCATGCAGCGCTAGCACGACGAAATTCTCGCCTCCTTCACATTGCCGCGTATAATCGCGGCTCAGGGGCCTGCGTCGCGACGGACACCCGCGGCTGCTTACGGGACGGAAGGAGACGCGTCATGCGGCGGGGTCGATGGCTTGAGGTCTGTTGGTACGGCGTCCTCGCGGCATTGGCGGCGGCCGCGCAGATTCAATTCGCGCATGGGGCTGAATACTATGTCGCCCCCGGCGGCGCCAATTCGGCGGCGGGTTCGAGCGCCGCACCGTGGGCGACGCTCCAGCATGCGGCCGACGTCGTTGGTCCGGGCGACCGCGTCGTCGTCCGCGCGGGCAACTACCAGGGCTTCTATCTCGATACAAGCGGCGCCGCGGGGAGTCCGATCGAGTTCTTCGCCGAGCCGGGCGTGCTGATCAACTCGCCCACCAGTGGCGCCGGGAACCAGGACGGCATCAATCTGGAGCTCGCGTCGCACATCATTCTCGACGGCTTCAGCGTCACCGGGATGCCGCGCGCCGGCATCCGGAGCGTCGGGCTCGACAACGACATGGCGGAGTTCGTCACGATTCGCAACGTCCACGCTTACGACAACGGCCGTTGGGGGATTTTCACCGGCCATGTGAACGACCTACTGATCGAGAACAACGAAACGAGCGGCTCGATCCTCGAACATGGCATCTACGTCTCTAATAGCGGCGACCGGCCGGTGATACGCGACAACGTCACCTGGGGGAACCGCGGCGCTGGGATTCACATGAATGGGGACCTCAGTCTTGGCGGCGACGGCCTCATCAGCAACGCCCTCGTCAGCGGCAACCGCATCTACGGGAACGGATTCGGCGGCGGCAGCGGGATCAACATGGACGGAGTGCAGAGTTCCCGCATCGAAAACAACCTGTTGTACGACAATCACGCCAGCGGCATTTCGCTATTTCAAATCGACGGGGCCGAGGGATCTACTGGGAACGTCGTCGTGAACAACACAATTCACCAGGCCTCGGACGGCCGTTGGGCGCTGAACATCCAAAACGGCTCGACCGACAACACAGTGCCGAACAACATCCTCGTCACGCAGCATGCGTCTCGGGGAGCAATCGACATTTCTCCCGATAGCCTGCAGGGATTGACGAGCGACTACAATGCGGTCGCGTCCCGCTTCACCACCAACGGCGGCGACTCCATTCTCACGCTCGCCCAGTGGCAGGCCGCCACAGGGCAGGATGCTCACTCGTTCGTCGCGACGCCGGCTCAGCTCTTTGAGAACTGGAACGCCGGCGACTATCGTTTGCGAAGCGGATCGCCCGCGATCAATCAGGGGACGGCGACAAACGCGCCCGCGGTCGACATCGACGGCACGCCTCGTCCGGCAGGGGCCGTCGACATCGGCGCCTTCGAAGTCGCGGCTGTGGCGGAGCCGGCCGCCGACTTCACGGGAGACGGACTAGTAAACGGAGACGATCTCGCTGCGTGGCGGAATGCTTTCGGCGCGACCGACGGTGGGGACGCCGATGACGACGGCGACAGTGACGGGGCTGACTTTCTTGTTTGGCAGCGGACCGCGGGGACAAGCCCCGGCGGCTCGCCTGGAGTGAGCTCCGTACCCGAGCCTTCCGCGGCGACGTTGGCGCTGGCGCTAGTTGCAGCACTGGGCGTCGTCATTCAGTATTGGCGGAAGTCGAACGACGGCGATCATTAGCGACGTCAAGGAGTCATCGCTTCCACGCCTGCCGAAGTCGTTGAACCTGCGCTGCCGACGGCGGTGCGAGCCTGCTGGCTCAGGCCTGGGCCGTGGCTTCCTTCGCCGAACTCCTCGATCAGCTTGCGGTTGAACGCCGGGATGTCGTCGGGGTTCCGGCTGGTCACCAGGCCGCGATCGACGACGACGGCCTCGTCGACCCACTCGGCGCCGGCGTTCTTCAGGTCGGTCCGTAGCGAAGGCCAACTCGTCATGCGGCGGCCTTTGACGACGCCTGTTTCGATGAGGGGCCACGGACCGTGGCAGATCGCCGCGATCGGCTTGCCGGCGTCGACGAACCCTTGGATCAGGGCGATCGCCTTCTCGTCGATGCGCAGCGAGTCGGGGTTCATCACGCCGCCGGGCAGCAGCAAGCCGTCGTAGTCGTCGGCCTTTGCCTTAGCGAGAGGGACGTCGACGGGGAACTCGTCGCCCGCCTGGTCGTGGTGAAAGCCGCGGACGTCGGTCTTGGCGGAGACGAGGTGCGTCTCGGCGCCAGCTTGGTCGAGGGCGTGACGCGGCTCGGTCATTTCGACTTGCTCGAACCCGTCGGTGAGCAAGATCGCGATGCGTTTTCCTTGGAGTTCAGCGGACATCGTACGCCTCCTATACTGGGATGAGGGTTTGAGCCAACTACTGCAAAGCCGATGCCAGGGCGCGAGGGCCAGTCCGGGCAAATCACCCATCTTGCAGGAGCGGATTGCGGAGATGGAGGCGGAAGTGGAGCGGTTGGGGGCGGGGCGCTCGGACGGGGATGGGCGATAGGCGGGAGACTTGGGGGGACTACCGCGGGGATGAACCCCGCGGCTGGCGATGATTTCGCTCGGCATTTGCCCAGAGGCGGAGTTCGTTGAAGAGTTTGGCGAGGGCGGGGGGTTGGTAGTGGGCGTTGAGGCCGCTGGGGTTGGGGAGAACCCAGGCGGGGCGGCCGCCGAAGAGGTTTTTTTGGAGGCCAACGCCGGCGTCTTTCTCGCCGGAGACGATGCGGTAGGGGCCGATGCCGACGAAGGCGACGACGGTCGGCTGCCAGCGCTTCACTTTGGCTTCCAGGCGCTTGCCTCCGGCGCGGAGCTCGTCGTTGGTCAGCTCATCGGCCCGCGCGGTCGCGCGCGAGACGACGTTGGTGATGCCGAGATGGAGGTCGAGCAGCTGCGCGCTTTCGAACGGCGAGAAGAGCCGCGGCGTGAAGCCGCCGTGGTAGAGTGCGGGCCAGAACCGATTGCCGGGTCGACCGAAGTGGCGGCCGATGGCGGCGGTGTAGAGGCCGGGGTTGATGCCGGCGAAGAGGACGATGAGGTCTTTGGCGAGCAGATCGGGGACGCGTTTGGTGTGCGCGGCGAGAAGTTGGGCCTTGGTGGGTTTCCAGGGTTCGGGGGATGGGGGGTTCATCGAGTCGGCTGCGGCGAAGCTGTGATACTTTTTTGTCTGTCGGCGGCGAGCGCTCGAACGGGCGTTGAAGAGCGCATTCTAGCGCGAGCTGGGCTGCGGGCTAGCGTCGGCGGCGGGGCGCGAGCGGGTGGGCGGGG
>JBGSMO010000212.1:0-10351 GCA_041740115.1 Pirellulales bacterium | reverse complement strand
CTCGACCATCGCCGGCGGCCAGAGCCAGGCCGTCATTGGCGGCTACGGAGGTTGGGGCGGCGGCTGGGGTGGCGGAGGCTATCGCGACAGCGGCGGCTATGGCGGCGGAGGTTATGGCGGAGGCGGCTACGGTCCAGGCGGAGGCGGAGGCTATGGCCCCGGCTACGGCATTCCGCCGTGGGGCAATCGCGGCGGGTATGGCCATGGCTACGGTCCTGGCTATGGCGTGCCGGACGCCGGTCGCCTCGATCCCGATGGCGCTGATGGATATCGCGAACCGGACTATCGCACGCCGAACCGTGAGTTTTACTACGACAAACCGGCTCGCGACTTCCAAGATGACGGCCACCATGGCGGCGGCGGGCATCACGATTGAGGGAGCCTACCGTCATTCTGAGCGAAGCGAAGAATCTGGCGCCACACGAGGTTCCAGATTCTTCGCTTCGCTCAGAATGACAACCATTAAGGCACAGGGCGATTGGTACGCGCGCTATTAACGGCATCAATCGGCTTGCCGTCGAAATAGGCCGTGTAGCCTTTCAATAGCCACTGGTCGCCGCTTTTCACCCATTCCATGTCGACCCGTTGATTGACGTAGGGAACAGGGTGGCCGGTCTGAACATGAGTGCCATTGAGAAACGCCCGTGAACTAGTCGTGGCCGTCATCGGCGTTGTCGATTCGTTCAGCGCAATTTCGATGTTCCGTCCGCTGCCGGCGCTTTCGACGTTGACCGATGGCATCAAGGCTTGCACGTCAGCGCGGATTTGCGTCGCTTTGGGATCGATCAGCGCCAAGACGCCGTCGACGTCGTTCTGGTCGACAGCGGCATAAATGCCGTGGACCGCCGAGGCGACCTGCTCCCGATCAGTTTGAACAAACCGTTCAATCGCCAGCAGCACGATCGTCGCCGCGACGGCCGCCGCCAAAGCGCTGAGCGAGCCGCCGGTCCGGCGGGCCATGAAGAAGACCAGCGTCAGCGTCGTCGCCAAACCGCCGATGACGGCGATTGCCAGTCCGTTTTCCATGAAGAACGTCATCGCCGCGCCTCCTGATTTCCTGCCGCAAAGGACGGTGCGATCGCATTCTTTCGTCGCGTCGTGCGGCTCTTACCGATGATAGGACGATTTGCGACGCGCCGCCACATCTTTCGCATTGAAACCGGCGCGGAAGGAAAATCAAACCTGCGACGACCGAATAGAATGAAGCAATGATGCGAACAGCACGCGACGCCTTCCGCGCAACGTTCGGGCTCGACCTCCGGTCGCTCGCCGCGATGCGCATCGGCCTCGCCGGCGTCCTGCTCACCGATCTGGCGATCCGCGCCAGCGACTTCCACGCGATGTATTCGAGCGCTGGATTGGCGCCGGTCGAGTTTGTCCGCAGCCAGCAGCGGATTCCGGTCTGGTCGCTCCACCTGCTGAGCGGCGACGACGCCTGGCAGATCTTCCTGTTTGGCCTTGCAACCGTTATTGCCATGGCGATGCTGGTCGGTTACCGGACGCGACTGGCGGTGATCGTTTCCTGGGTGCTGCTCACGTCGGTCCAGCTGCGGATGCCGCTGGTGCTCAACGCCGGCGATACGCTGCTGCGCGTGGCGCTTTTTTGGAGTATGTTTTTGCCGCTGGGGGGCGTCTGGTCGATGGATGCGTTCCGGCGGGAAAAAGCCTCATTCCGGAGGGATAAACCCTCCGGCTCGCTGGGGGGGGTGGCGTTCAGTCGATGCGCTAACCCGTTCGTCTCCGTCGCCAGCTTCGCGTTGATCGTTCAACTCGCCATCGTCTACTGGTTTGCCGGGTGGGCGAAGTGGAACGACGCGTGGCTTCACGAAGACGCCATCGGCAACGTTTTCAAGTTCGGCCTCTATGGCTTGCCGCTTGGAGTCGCGCTGAGCGACTACCCTGCCCTGACCCGGTTCTTTAGCCGAGCGACCGTCTGGTTCGAACTCCTGGGCCCGCTGCTGCTGTTCATCCCCTGGCAAACGGCCCGGTTGCGGATGGTCGCGTTTACGGGATTCGTTCTGCTCCACGTCGGCATCGCCGCGACGATGACCGTGGGACTCTTCTCCTACGCCGCGATCGCCGTGTGGATCGGAATGCTGCCCAGCGAGTTCTGGGATCGCTTCGCCGGGGTTCGCATGCGCGAGCCCGTCGATGAGTCCGCGAGCCAATGGCGTTCACTTCCCCGCCGCATCGGGCAAGGTCTAGCGGCGACTGTTTGTCTGGCGTCGCTAGCCATCGTGATCTATTGGAACGTCGCCAATGAGATCTCCCGCGTCCCCGTCAATTCCTATGACCGCGGGGTTCGAGTCGTCGCTCACCTCGCCGGACTGCGGCAAGGCTGGGGGGTCTTCGCCCGTCCGCCGCGGCGAGACTGCTGGTTCGTTTACCAGGCCCGGCTGCGAAACGGCGAACTGGTCGACCTGCTCAGCGGCGGCGCCAATGTCCTCGAAAACAAGCCGCCGCTCACGTCGCGACAGTTCAGCAACCACCGGTGGCGAAAACTACATCACCGCATCCGCTCCGAGTCGACCGCCCCGTATCGGCAAGCCCTCGCCGACTACATGATTCGCGAGTGGAACGCCCTGCACGGTCCCGACGAACAAGTCGTGCGGCTCGACGTCTACTACTTTTCGCAGGCGTTCGACTTGGCCGGCACGCCGGGCGATCATGCTCGCATGACGCTGGCCCAAGTCGTCCTCGGCGATGAGGGAGGAAACTTTGCCGAGGCGCTACGCGGGAACGAGGAGTTCTAACTGCTAGCGAAAGCGCTCGCGGATCAACATCGCTGTCGAACCGACGAAGATCACGCCGAGCAGTATCTCCAGCGGCCAGAGCGGAATCACCGGCTTGTCGGGCGTCGAATAGTTCGGCGTGCCGACGGCGCGTTTCTCGCCGGAGCCGTCGTCTTGGATCTCAAGCGTGCCGCTCGCAATCGCCGAGCGGGCCTGATACTTGTTCTCGATGTTCGCCTGCCGCTTGCCGAATTTGCCGCCCGTGGCGAGCAATGCCGCTAGTCCTACGGCCGTGAAGAGCGCGAACCAGAGCCATGGCGAATCGGTAATCGGCGCCTTTGCCGGCTGCTGCTTCTCAGATTCGCGAGGATGTTCAGCCATGGCGTCGCCGCTCGGTAGTAAATGCAGCACCGCTGATGAACGCTGATCAAACGCTAATGGAAACCAAAATCCATTAGCGCCGATCGGCGTCCATCAGCGGTTGAAAAATCGCTGCGAACTTTGCTCGGCTTACTTCTTCTTGAACAACGGCCCGCCGTAAATGGCGCCGTCGCCCAGCATCTCTTCGATGCGGAGCAGTTGGTTGTACTTCGCCAACCGGTCGCTGCGGCTCGCCGAGCCGGTCTTGATCTGGCCCGTCGCTAGGCCGACGGCGAGGTCGGCGATCGTCGCGTCTTCAGTCTCGCCGCTGCGGTGGCTGGCGATGCTGGAGTAACCGTTGCGGTGGGCGAGGTTGATCGCGTCGATCGTCTCAGTCAGCGTGCCAATCTGATTCACCTTGATGAGGATGCTATTGGCGATCCCTTCGTCGATGCCCCGTTGCAGACGCTCGACGTTAGTGACGAATAAGTCGTCGCCGACGATCTGTATCTTGTCGCCAAGCCGTTCGGAGAGCATTTTCCAGCCGGCCCAATCGTCCTCAGCGCAGCCATCTTCGATCGAGCATATCGGGTACTTATCCACCCAACTTACCCATAGATCAACCATCGCTGCTGAATCTAGTTCTTTTCCGTCGACCGTGTAGACCTTCTTCTTGGAATCGTAAAATTCGGAGCTCGCGGGATCGAGGGCGATCCACACTTGCTCGCCCGGCTTATAGCCTGCGTTCTCGATGGCCTTCAAAATCACGCCGAATGCATCGGCGTTGGCGGACAGGTCCGGAGCAAAACCGCCTTCATCGCCGACTGTCGTGTTCAGCTTCTTGTCGTGCAGCACCTTCTTCAGGTTGTGGAAGATCTCGACGCCGCAGCGGAGGGCTTCGCTGAAGTTGTCGAAGCCCAGCGGCATCACCATGAACTCTTGGACGTCGACCGAGTTGTCGGCATGCTGGCCGCCGTTGAGGATGTTCATCATCGGCGCCGGCAGCATGCGGGCGTTCGAACCGCCGAGGTAACGGAACAGCGGCAACTCGCAGTAGCGGGCCGCGGCGTGAGCGACGGCAAGCGAAACGCCGAGGATCGCGTTGGCGCCGAGTTCCTTCTTGTTCGGCGTGCCGTCGAGATCGATCATGCGGCGATCAACCGCGATCTGGTCCATCGCGTCCATGCCGATCAGCTCGTCGGCGATCTTGTCGTTGACGTTGGTGACGGCCTTCGAAACCCCCTTGCCCATCCACTTCCCCTTGTCGCCGTCGCGAAGCTCGTTGGCTTCGTGGGCGCCGGTGCTGGCGCCGCTCGGGACGGCGGCGGTGCCGGTTGTGCCGTCCGACAGGGTGACGTCGACCTCCACGGTCGGGTTGCCGCGGGAATCGAGAATCTGGCGGCCGCGGATATCAACAATCGTGCTCATGGCGGGGGGTCCTTTCCGATGGACGGTGGGTAGGTTCGCTTAGCGATCTGTTTCAAGATGCGTAGAACCCGCCATTTTAGGGTTTACCCGCCGGCTGTCGAGCGGGGGTTCCTCAAGCTCAGAACCGCTGAAAACCATTCTTTTTGAACCGCCAAGGACGCCAAGATCGCCAAGGAAAGTACGGGGAGAATCCAACCACGACGGCACGGCGAGAACGACGGGAATTGCGAAGAAAGGAATAGGAACCGCGAATCACGCGAATTGACGCGAATGAAGAAATAATTTCCTGCTATCCATTCGCGCAGATTCGCGGTCAATGTCTTTCTCTTATTTCTTCCTTGGCGCTCTTGGCGTCCTTAGCGGTTAGGTTTCTTTGCCTCACGAAACCTTTGTAAGCTTCGAGACCCGCCCGCTGCCGACCCACTCGGCGACGTAAATATTGCCGTCAGCGTCGAAGCAGGCGTCGTGGGGGTGGACGAATTTGCCTTCGTTCCATTGCTTCTCGTCGCCGCGAATGGCGAACTTCGCGTCAGCTTTCATCCGCTCGCTGTCGTCGCCGAGATGGGCGATCACCTCGTTCTTGCCGTCGAGCAACGTGACGCGGCCGACGAGATCGGGGACCAGCAGCAGTTCGCCTTGCGCGTCGACGTTCGCGGGGAGGAGGAAGCCGTCTTGGGTACGGCGATGCTCGCCGTCGAGGGTGAACCACTGGAGGCGGGCGTTCGCGCGATCGGCGACGACGACGAGGGGTTCGTCGCCGCGCGAGTCGATCCAGACGCCGTGAGGGGTGTCGAACGTGCCGTCCGGGGGCGGGGACGCCCCGGCTCCCTGGTTGTCTTTGTCCGACGGTTTGCCGAAGCTGCTGAGCCACTCGCCGTCGGCGTTGTAGCGATGCATGCGGAAGCTGCCGTAGCCGTCGGCGAGGTAGAAGCCGCCGTCAGGGAGGAACGCGAAGTTGGTGGGGTGAAAGCGATCGCGACCCCACGGATTGTTATTGGGATCTCGCGGCTGGAATTGCTCGCCGGCGGCGTAGCCCGTCGCTTCCATGGGGGCGAACTTTTGCCACACGACCTCGCCCGTTGGCGTAAGTTTCGCGAAGGAGCGTTTGCTCTGGTACGCGGTGACGTAAAGAAACTCGTCGCTGCCTTCGACGCGAGTCTCCAAGCCATGACCGCCGCCCTGGAACTGAGCCCCGAAAGCGCAGATGAACTTGCCCTCCGGGTCGAACGCAAAGATAGCCGGATGGAAAGGTTGGTCCAGTCGACCTTCGTGAATGACGTAGACCGAGCCGTCGCGGCCAACGGCGACATTGTGGGTCGTTTGCCAATTGAAGTTCTCGGGGAGCTTCGCCCAATGATGATCGACCTCGTATTGATGATCGCCGACGCCGACGATCGGCCGCTTCGCATCGGTCTTCGCCGCGGTGAGGATAGCGGGGGCGGCCAGCGCGACGAGCGAGCCAGCCGCGGCTTGTTGGACGAAGGTGCGACGGTTGAGCGAAGAGCCGGAGCGCGACATAAGGTTCGATCCTGAGTCGAGAGATGTGGAAGAAGAGGCCGTCTGCGACGGTGCCGAAGAACTTTTGGCCGCGACGGCGTGGGCGACCGTTTTGTCCAACGCTGATTGTACCGCGCCATGGACAAAACACGACTCGCCGCGGCGTAAGTCGTTGTCGCTGCTGGGAAATCGGCAGTAGGCGTTTTGTCCGGTCATTTCGGCGTTATTGGGATGGCGTGGACAATTGTGATCGTCAGTTGTCAGTTGGCCGTGGTCAGTGGCGAAGACTGGCGGCTTTGATCCTGGCGACAGCCGCCACTGATGACTGACTACGGACAACTGACTTGGTTACTACCTCGAACATAGAGAGGTGCGCGGCCATCTTCTATATAGTAGTCAGCCGTTTTTTTTTGCGGAGGAACGTGGCTAGCAATATGGGACTGCACCGCCGTAACGCTATACTGGATGAGAATTTTCGTCGCTTCGCGACGGGCCGCTGAAGAGGGCTGCAGAGGAATAGCAATGAGCGACGGCGAGACGCTGCGGCGGGCGACAGATTACTTTCATCCCTTTCCAAACGCAGAGGAAGTCTTTGCCAATCGCGTGAAGGAGCACAGCGAGTATTTGCTGCCCATCGCGATTGTCGCTCTCGATCGCATCATTCCTGGTGCGACAGGCAAGTTGCCAATTGCGATGCCAATCGAGCCAGTGGCAGGATGGGGCGAAGTTGGATACCTCAGCGTCCAATACCACAACTACCTCTGTCGTCCTAACTGGATCGGTTATCGGCTAATCGACGGGAAGTTAGAGCTCGCAACTGATTTTCGATATTTCCACAAAGCCTATCTCCAGGCCCATCCGCCGCTGGACAAACACGGGCACGATGAAGCGGCTTGCATTGCTCTCCACTACGAGCAAATCCGAGACGAATTCGAGCAACGACGCCACTACTATCGAGGACACCGAGTCGTTCGGCGGGCAGACAACCCATACCGTGAAGCCCTTCCCTTGTCCGACGACGGAACTCCCTGGACCGCCGACGAGACATATATGCTTTTGCCGCTAGCTAATGACTTAGGCGGTTTTAGCGAGGGCGGAAACTGGGAAGCGACCGACTTTCCGCGTTCCGTTCAACCTTTGCCATCCGTCCCCGAAGACAGAGAGGGTGATGAAGGGTTACTGAATGAAATGAGCAAGCTTTTTAATAGCACCCAGATCACGGTGGAGCTTACTTCCCACCAACAAACTTCAACCTCTGTTCCCAAAACGGCGGACGGCCGAGAGTTCATTTACGTTGGCTGCTTTGATCTTGGTACTTATGTTGGCGATGCAGATGGCTGGATGCTGGCGTTTTACGACCCTGTTGACCAACTATTACTAACGACATTTGATTGGTCATAGGCGTCGAGTGCCATGGTCTCGATAGTAATCCGTCGTGACCGTACTGAAATTCGCTAGATGCCGCGAGGGTTCGTCACGCTCCTGCCCGGGGGGCGAGAGTTCGCCACCCAGAATTGTTTATGCGCCGGCGAGCAACTCGTAGCTGCGCAGCCTCGCGGCGTGGTCGTAGATCGCGGAGGCGACGATGAGTTCGTCGAGCTGGTGTTGCTCGGCGAAGCGATCGAGTTGCTTGCGCACCTGGGGAACTGTGCCAACGAATGAGCACGACAGCATTGCGGCGGCGCGGAGTTCTTCTTCGGGGGTCCAGTAAGCGTCGATGTCGTCGATCGGCGGCGGCAGTTGGCCGGGCGTGCCGCGGAGGAGGTTCGTGAACTGTTGCTGGATGCTGGTGAAGTGCCGGCGGGCCTTGGCTTCGGTCTCCGCCGCGACGACGTTGACGCCGGCCATGGCGTAGGGCTTTTGCAGTTGCTTCGACGGTCGAAACTCGGCGCGGTAGATCTTCACCGCGTCCGCGAGCGCCGCCGGAGCGAAGTGCGAGGCGAACGCGTAGGGAAGCCCGAGCATTGCCGCGAGGCGGGCGCCGAACAGGCTCGAGCCGAGAATCCACAGCGGCACCTCGAGCCCCGCGCCAGGAACGGCGCGGATTTTTTGGTCGGGCTCGGGCGGGGCGAAATAGTGCTGCAGTTCGAGCACGTCTTGCGGGAACGTGTCGGCGGCGTTGACGTCGCGGCGAAGGGCGCGGAGCGTCGGTTGGTCGGTTCCCGGCGCGCGGCCAAGGCCGAGATCGATGCGGCCGGGGAAGAGCGATTCGAGCGTGCCGAATTGCTCGGCGATCACCAACGGCGAATGGTTCGGCAACATCACGCCGCCGGCGCCAACGCGGATCGTCTGCGTGCCGGCGGCGACGTGGCCGATGACGACGGCGGTCGCGGCACTGGCGATGCCGACCATGTTGTGATGTTCAGCGAGCCAGAAGCGGCGGTAGCCCCAACGCTCAGCGTGCTGGGCGAGGTCGAGCGAATGGCGGAGCGCGATCGCGGGGGTCGAGCCGGCGGGGATGAAGGCGAGGTCGAGGATGGAGAGAGGGGGCATGTGCTAATTAATGCGGATGGAGGCGGGAAGGCAATGCGGGGGTGAGAGTCAGTGGGCAGTGGGCAGTACTGAGTACTTGGTACGATGTACGAGGGCATGGTTCGTGGAGGTGGAGCGATGGCAGACGGTGCCGGTCAATTCGACGATCTCGCGGACGATACGTTCGAGTTGGGTAGGTTCGTCGAGGCTCAGCAGCTGACCTACGCGCAGGCACTCGCGGAGATTCGGGACGGGAGGAAAGAATCGCACTGGATGTGGTTTATCTTTCCGCAGTTCGATGGGCTGGGGTTCAGCGCGATGGCGGAGCGGTACGCGATTAAGAGTCTCGACGAGGCGCGGGCGTATCTGTCGCATCCGACGCTGGGGCCGCGGCTCGTGGAGTGCGTGGAGGCGGCGCTGGGCGTCGAGGGGCGTTCGGCGCGGGCGATTTTTGGAACGCCGGATGATTTGAAGTTGCGGTCGTGCGCGACCTTGTTTGCGGAGGTTTCGCCGGCGGGGTCAGGGTTTGAGCGGTTGCTGGCGAAGTATTATGGCGGGGAGCGGGATGAGGGAACGCTGCGGTTGTTGGGAGGTGATCGCGAGGAAGAATAGTCTTCATAGGCGGCATGGTCTCGGCTGTGAAACTCGTGCCACCCTAAACTCATTCAACCCTCAAGCATCGATGTACCTGATGAACCAGTTTTTCGAATGACTTGATGAGGAAAACTCCCTTGAAATCAAGTGGAATAGAATCGCAAGCTCTCCTAGCTGAAATTCTCGCCGCATTTCCCCCGACGCCTTATCCGGGCGATCGCATGCTAAGCGACTGTTGGTGCGAAGAGTGCGCGTGGTCCGTCCGCAACTTGCGAGGCAAGTCATGGAAGCAGGCGCAACTTGAGGACTTCAATCTTGGCGATGGCGGGCGGGTATCAACTGATGCATTCGGGTATTATCTCCCAGCAATGCTAACGCTAGCAATTCGGCATCCAGATGAAACGCACTTAGCTTGTGAGATTAACTCTCGTTTTGTCACGTTCATTGAGAGCCGTGACAATGAGATTGAAACAATTCAGCAAACAGTTAGCCGCCTCTCAAAACCGCAACGCACAACGCTGGTACATTTTTTTTCAATGGTTGAGGAATCAAGACTGGCAATCTCCTTTGTTAATCGATGCGGCGATTAACGCTGTCAACGACAATTGCATAGAGCCGATTTCCGCAAATGCAATTTGGGAGTCCGTTCGTGCAAAGGAAGCCAAAACGAAACCTCTGTAACCCGAGAGGGCTGTTGAGGCTGCAACCTCATGCCTTGGGGAAGAGCACGGCACCCGTTGGGCGACCGTTGCGTTATTCCGTAACCACTGGTCGCGGTTTTTTAGCAGCGACCCAGGTGAGCCATTCTCTTGATGGCGGGCCGTAGGGGCGGAACTTGGTTTGCGTGCCGATGTCGTCGCGGTAGAGGAGCGCGCGGTTTTCGCCTAGGAGCGTAGCGGCCGGCGAGTCGATGACGCTGGTCGAGTCAGCGCCGCTCATTTGCATCGCAACGCGGAATTCAATTTCGCGCAGCGACAGCCGGTCGATGGCGCGAGTCATCGAGTTGTACGACTCGCACCAGAAGAGGACGTGGACGCCGACCACCGGGCCCTCTTTGAGAATCTCGCGGAAGCGTTTGTCCGGGGCTGGCGCGGCGCCGTTGGTTTTGCTGAACGAGAAGCTGTAATCGTCCTCGGTCTGGCGGAGGTCGCGGATCTGGGCGAGGTCGTAGACGATGAGGTAGAGCGACGGATAACGTTCTTCGGGCGACTCGCCGCGGCGTTTCACTTCGTCGGCCAGCGCGCTCACGGCGGCGCCGGCGCCGCGCG
>JBGSMO010000177.1:0-22105 GCA_041740115.1 Pirellulales bacterium | reverse complement strand
CGCCAGCAAGACGAGCGACGTCGCGGGCGACGGCACCACCACCGCCACCGTGCTCGCCGAAGCGATCTTCAACGAAGGCCTCCGCGCCGTCGTCGCTGGCGTCAACCCGGTCCAGATGAAGCAAGGCATCGAGAAAGCGGTCGAGGACATCACCGCCGAACTCAAGAAGATGTCGATCAAGATCAAGTCGTCGCAAGAGATGGCTCAGGTCGGCACCGTCGCCAGCAACGGCGACCACGAAATCGGCAAGATGCTCGCCGCCGCCATGGAGAAGGTCGGCAAGGACGGCGTCATCACCGTCGACGAAGGCAAGTCGCTCGCCACCGAAGTCGAGTGGGTCGAGGGCATGCAGTTCGACCGCGGCTACCTTAGCCCCTACTTCGTCTCGAACCCCACGAGCATGACCTGCGAACTGGACGACGCGTACGTCCTCGTTCACGAAAAGAAGATCTCGAGCGTCAAGGACCTCGTCCCGGTCCTCGAAGCCGTCGTCAACGCCGGCAAGCCGCTCCTGATCGTCGCTGAAGACATCGACGGCGAAGCTCTCGCTACGCTGGTCATCAACAAGCTCCGCGGCACGTTCAACGTCGTCGCCGTGAAGGCCCCCGGCTTCGGCGATCGTCGCAAGGCGATGCTCGAAGACATCGCCGTCCTCACCGGCGGCCAGGCCATCTTCGACGACCTCGGCATCAAGCTCGACTCGATCGGCCTGCCCGAACTCGGTCGTGCGAAGAAGGTGATCGTCGACAAGGACAACACGACGATCATCGAAGGCGCCGGCAAGAGCGGCGACATCAAGGGTCGCATCGACCAGATCCGTCGCGAAATCGAGAACACCACCAGCGACTACGATCGTGAGAAGCTCGAAGAGCGTCTCGCGAAGCTCGCCGGCGGCGTGGCCAAGGTGAACGTCGGCGCTGCGACCGAAAGCGAAATGAAGGAGAAGAAGGCCCGCGTCGAAGACGCCCTCCACGCCACCCGTGCGGCGGTCGAAGAAGGCATCCTCCCCGGCGGCGGCGTCGCCCTCCTGCGTGCCAGCAGCAAGGTGAAGCCCGAAGGTCTCACGCACGACCAAGAGGTCGGCTACCGGATCGTCACCCGCGCCTGCCGCTCGCCGCTCACCGCGATCGCCAGCAACGCCGGCCAAGACGGCGGCATCGTCTGCGAGAAGGTGATCGCGTCGAAGGGGAACGAAGGCTACAACGCCGCGACCGACGTCTACGAAGATCTGGTCAAGGCGGGCGTCATCGACCCGACGAAGGTGACCCGCACCGCGCTGCAAAACGCCTCAAGCGTCGCGACGCTGCTGCTGACCTCGGACGCCCTCATCGCCGAAGCCCCGAAAAAGGGCGGTAAGGCGACGGCGAGTGCGCCGGGTATGGATGATATGTATTAAGAGCGAGCCGCCGGGTTTATCCCGGCGGTCTTCAAACAACAACGACTTAGCCCCCGGCTCTTCAAGCCGGGGGCTATTTTTTTAATGGTCGATATAACCATTAACGCACATATGTGGAAGATAATATTGCCTGCTACGGGCATGTTACAGTGAAGGTTTATAAAGATGGCCGCATAGTGTAATTGCGCGTACATCGATTCGCAGAGAGATAGGAACTTCGATGCTTTATAAGCTCGTTCAATCTGTTGAAAAGACGACGTTCGTACGACTGCACGCAAAAAGTATGCAAGAGCAAGGATTGCTGGAGAAGCAAATGGAGCAGTGGTTGGCAGACTTTCCCACTGCGGTCTTGCCGGAGGATGAAGCGCAGGTATTGGTCATCTCTCAGGAAAAGCCATTTAAGAATGTCACAGACGTGCTTGCCATCGATGGTCAGCGGAATCTGGTGATTATTGAAATCAAGCGAGGCCAGAGCCCTCGCGACGTAATTGCACAAGCTCTTGAGTACGCTTCAGATGTTGCGAGTTGGGATTACGAATACCTGAATTCCTTAGCAATGAGTTATTTCCAACAAAGAGGACGTGAGTTCAGTACTTTATTAGATGCTTATGCATCGGCCTTTGGCCTGCCTTTAGAAGAAGTCTCTGAAGCCCAATTCAATCTTTCACAGCGCATTTTCATCGTTGGAGAAAGCATCGATGAGAAAGTCGAAAGGACGGCCCGATGGCTGTTGAAACGCGGGATCGCTATATCGTGCGTTAGCTATGACTGCTACGTATCAGAAGTTGAACCGTCGGAGGTTTTCCTTGATTTTAATCAGATCGTTCGTCCAGCTGAGGTGCAATGCTCTCCTAAGCTAAATTCAAGCGAGCCTATGTCGGAAGAGATAGCAATAAGTCAATTGCCGGCAGCAATCCGACCAGTATATGAATCGCTTAGAAAATCTGTTGTTGGTTTCGGCAGCGACGTAGATGTCTATATGACCGGTGTTGGATTCATTTTTCGGGCAAATCGAGTGTTTGCAGAGATTCCATTGGTAAAGCGTGCAAATCGCTTGAGGATATTTGTTCGCCCTGAAGGTTATTCGCTCGAACAGAATCAATTCACAATGATTGATGGTGTTCAGATTAAGCGAGTTCCAGACAGCTACGGTTGGTCTGCCAATCATCAAATTGAAGTTACTGCGGATTCAAACATCGATGCGATCGTAAAACTGTTGCGACAATCATACGAAGGAGCTCGGAAGGGGTGAGATGATATGTAATTCGCGTGCACGCCCATGCTGGCGCTTACCATCAACAAAACCCCAAACAACTCCCACCCCGCCATCCCATCGCCGCCGCAGCCCTAGCCTCCTCTGGCGCTCCGCACACGCCCCTCCCCCCGCTAACCTTAGTCCCCGGTTCTTCAAACCGGTGGCGCACTGCGTCGCTCCACGCCGCGCTTGGCCCGCTCTGGCCGCATCGCCAACTTGGAGGACGAGAGCGCTCGTCCGAAGCGTCTGGCAGTCCGCTGAAATGGCTGTCGATCGTCGATGAGCATCGGATCCCGATTGCCGCTGCGATGTTCCGTTACGCTACTGGCATGCGGACTCGCGGACGGATCATTCCGTTCTCAAGTCAGTTTAAGGCACTGCCGGCGTGGCAGGAGCTAGACGGCGGTACTTCCAACCCAGCCGTTCAAGGCGAACTCGCGCCCGCTCATCAGGTGTATCAAGTCCGCCATTTACATTCGCGGTCACGACAATGTTCGTTGGAGCCCGTTGCCAAAATTTGTCCGTCAAGCTGTCAGGGAGCACGAACTGCACTTGCTCGGCTTTCAGGGCCTCGCACTCACTCAGGATGGCTCGCCGTCGATGCTGCGAAAAACCAAAGTAGATGGCTAGTAGCGTGGCCACGATGAGCATGGCCTGCAGGCTAAACCGCTTCATGTTTGCGGCGTCCTGGCGCCAAGTCTGTGTAACCAAAGGTGCGTCATGGAGTTGGCCTTTTTGTGGCATTTCGCGTCACTTGCCGACCACGACCGTCACAGCCAAACAGCCCTGTTTTTCGGGCTCGAGCCCCGGATTTACTGAGCGCCCCCGGCAGGAATCGAACCTGCGACCAACGGTTTAGGAAACCGCTGCTCTATCCCCTGAGCTACGAGGGCGGCGTTTGCTACGGCTTCAAATGTAAAGGGTTGCGGCCCGGCTGGGTAGCGACGCTTTTCCCGCGCCGCCAACGTTGCCCGTTGGCGGTGGGGAAATGACCTTCTCGCAGCGTCCGCCCCAATCGTACTCGTCTCCCGCGAAGCAAACCTGGTGGACCAGTCGGCGTAACACCTGCCCGTGCGCTGCGCTTCCTTGGTGACGCGGCGCCATGGCATGGACTGGCGAGACGCCCCTGTTTTTCGGGGGCGGCAATCAACCGCTGTTCAATGTTGTGTTAGAATCGCGAGCCCGGAACTCGCCTTTGCACTGCGCTCAAGGGACTGCTGAAATGCCCGTTCATCGATTGCTCATCGGTTCGCTGGTCGTCGGAGCGACGTTTTTTGCCGTTCTGTCGCACGCGACCGGGGAAACTCCTGCCGCGCCTGTCGCCTTCTCGGCGCAAGCGGAGGCTTTGCCGTTTCCGCCCGATGCCCGCGAAGTTGAGTTTGACGCCACGTTTGATGACATCGAATACCGGTCGTCGTCGTCGATGCCGGCGCTTGCCGCCTTTTATCGAAATGAACTGGCCAAGCGGGGCTGGACGTTGGAAGACGAATCGGTCGTCGTGGAGGACGACTCGATTGAGATGACGTTCTTCCACGACGGCTATCAAGTCGACCTCGACCTTGACGAGCGCTCCGACGAGGTCGCGGTGACGATTGAATGCGAGGGGCTCGATTTCTCGAACAGCGGCGATCCGGAAAAATTGGCGGCTGCGGGCGTGCCGCAACCACGGGCCTACTTGTTCCTGCAGAAAGAACTGCCGCGTCCTGAGATGGTCGACGGGGAATCGTATCGCAGCGACGCCTGTCATTTCAAATCACCGCTGCAGTTGCAAGCCGCGTTTGATTTCTACATGCAGGCGTTGAAGAAAAGCAAGTGGCGCGAAACTCGCCGACCGATCGTGACTGGCGATCGGCGCTACACCGAATTCAAGAAGGGGCGCATCGAAGTCGGCGTCAACGCTTTCTCCGACGCCGTCGGTTCGCGCATTATTTTGGACTACGAGAATGAGGCGAAAGAGCCCGTGGTCCCGCCGTTGCCGCCAATCGATGGAGATCTCGCGAGCGGCATGCTGGCAGCTGGCGAAGCCGCGCTGACCGCACCGTCGAAGGTCGCGGTCGACGTCTCCGCGAACCGCGGAACCGCTTCAATCGTGGTCGGCGGCAAAACGTCCGCGTTCAAACATGTGGCTGCCTACCGCACCAAGGAGGACGACGAAGCGAAGACGCGTATCCTCTTTTGCGAGCAAGCGATCCCGCTACAGCGGCTGCAGGCGTTGCTGGCCAAGGACGGCGACTTTGATTTTGGCGAGCTCTTCCAAACGGGCTATCCGGGACACCTCATCTTGGAGGTGAGCGATCGCGTCCGCTTCAGTTTTAACAATGGCGGAGTTGCGATGAGCGACAGCTTCGAAGAACCGGCGGGCGACTTCAAGGTAGAGTCGGGCCGCGCCATGGGCGCGATCAAGATGCCGCAGCCGAAAGAGTTCTTCGATGAGACGTACCAGATCTCCGCGAGCGTCGACGCCGGCATCATCACGCCGAACACGACGCTGGGCGCCACTCCACCGCCGGCGCCAGTTTCGGCGCGGCAGTCGCCGTTTGCCAATTCCGAATTACTGCTTCCCGAAGGTTGCGGCAATGTCAGCAGCGAAGGGACGCAATACTGCAAGTCGACTCACGCGGAGGTCGGCCTCGATCCGGCTGCGATCGCCGCGTTCTATCGACGAGAACTCGCCGCGAAAGGCTGGCAGGAAGAGTCTGCCGCGACGACAGCGACGGCTGCTGGCCCGTTGACGCTGCGATTCAAGCAGGCCGCTGCGACGATGTCGATAAAGATTGACGGCGATCAGGACCGTTCAGTAGTCGACGTTCTGCTACTGGACGATGCGAAGGCCAAAGCAGACGGGATGTTGCCGGAGCCGGGGAAAGGCCGGATCGTGCTCGTCAACGGACATACGCAAGACGTCGTCATCATGATTGGCAAGCAGCGCTATCCGCTCAAGGCAGGGCAGGGGACGACGAATCCGAAATCGGCGCTCAACTACACGGTCGCTCCTGGCAAGTATGACTTGCAAGTCATCGCGTCGGGACAGGCTCCGAAGGCGGAGAGTCTCGAAATTCCCGCCGGGACGACGTGGGGCGTGATCGTGTTGCCGGGCGGCGACTACCTTTTCAATCGGCTGTACGGCGCGTCGACTGAGGCCAAGTAGTAACGAGAGACGTACGTGAAGCGGCGGGGCTTCAAGACTTGCCGTTTGCTGCCTGCAGCATTTCCCGCAGTCGTTTGAAGTCGCGCCCAATCGCCTCCAAGTTCTCCTGCGCCGAGCCGTCCGGCAGGTACTCGATGTGTACTGAAAACGGCACGTTGAGTTGATCTTGCTGTAGCATCTCAAAGAAGGCGGGGTCGACGCGACCCTCGCCGAAGGGAACATGCTTGTCGCGATTTTCGTCCCAAACGAAGTCCTTCATGTAAAGTGCTCCGATATGCGGCTTGATCAGTTGGTAGAGCCGCGGCCAGGAGCGCCCTGCTTCGACGGTCGCGTGGCGAATGTCGAACGCCGAGGCGATCTCCTCTTTCGGCACATCTTGAAGCAGTTGATGGAGGTCCCAAATCGTGGCGCCGACGTATTCGGGACCGCAGTGATTTTGCCAGAGTCCGGTGATGCCAAGCTCGCGGTTTAGAGCGGCCAAGTCGAGCAATCGGGGGCGGAGATCGGCTAGCTGGGCGGGAATGGGGCGTTTGTCGTCGTATTTGAACCATCCGAGGCGGTAGCGTTTAACGCCCAACTTCGCAGCGACGGAAAGCAGCTTTTGGTTGGTCGGATCGTCGGCACGGTTGATTTCGGTGGTTAGTATCGTGATTTCTAGATTTCGCTTGGCGAGGGCGTCGACAAGTTCCGGCAGTTGCTCCTCGGTGCGATCGGGCGGGATACGACCGTCATGTCGAGCCGTCACTTCGACGCCGTTGAAGCCCAGCTCGGCGAGTCCGTCGGCGAGTTCGTCGTGGCTCAGATCCTGCAGAAACTTCTCGAACGCACAGAAGTGAATCGATTGCAGCGCTGATTCCGACGCCCTGTCGTCGGCTGCTGTAACGAGAGTACGGAGGTAGGCGGCCGAACCGATCGCAGCGGCGGCGGCGGCGAGGAAGTCACGGCGGCCCGGCTGGAAAAATGACGTCTTCATTGACGGCGTTCTCGCAAGTGAAAAGTGTGAATCGGCTAGCGCACGCAGATCAGCCCGCGCGCCAGTATACATTCGGCCCGGCGAGGGGCGAACGTTGCGTAACGGCGGGGCCGACGGAACGCGGCGAAAACTCGTCCGGCGCTTGCACCGATGGCGCCAGACGCCTTTAATACTCTATAGCGGCGGCCGGCCGGTTGTGGGCAGCCTTCCACGCTCTTCAGCCCTATTTGTAGGAAATCGACGCATGGCAAGCTTTTCTCGGCGGCATTTTCTCGGCGGAACCTTGGCGGCGGGCGGGATGCTGGCTCTGCCAGGACGGCTGGCGTGGGCCGCTGGGGCCAATGAACGGGTCAACCTGGGGCTGATCGGTTGCGGCGGCCGCGGGGCCGAACTCCTGCGATCGTTTCAGAAAGTTCCGGGACTCAACATTGCAGCGTTGTGCGATCCCGACCAAGATCGCGTCGATCAACTCGGCAAGGAATACGATGGCGCCGCCAAGTACCGCGATCTGCGTGAACTGCTCGATTCCAAAGACGTCGACGCCGTGGTGATCGCGACGCCCAATCATTGGCACTGCCTCGCCGCCATTTGGGCGCTGGAGGCGGGGAAGCATGTTTACGTCGAGAAGCCGCTGGGACATACCAATTGGGATGGCCGGCAGGTCGTCAACGCGGCGACGCGGCACGGACTCGTCTGCCAGGTTGGCACGCAGCAACGCTCTGACCCAATGCAGGCGGAAATTAAAAAGTTCTTGCACAAAGAGAAGACGCTTGGCGACATTCAGCATGTTCGCGTGAACCGCTTCGGCGTCCGGCCGCCGATCGGCGATCGCGACACGCCGCTCGCGCCGCCAGTCAGCGTTGATTACAACCTCTGGCTAGGCCCGGCGCAAGAAGAACCGTTGTCGCGCGTTAATCTGCACTACGACTGGCATTGGATGTGGAACACTGGCTCCGGGGAGATGGGGAACTGGGGCGTCCATATCCTCGACGACGTGCGGAACAACATCTTCCTGGACAGCGTCGCCTTCCCGCAGCGAGTCGTCGCCGGCGGCGGGCGATTCGGCGCAGGCGATTGCGGCGAGACGCCGAACTTGCACTGTGCGTTGCTTGATACCGGCAAGTACCCGGTGATCGTCGCCGTCTGCAATCTGCCGGGGAAGCCGGACGGCAAGGAATCGCCACCGTCGCCGGGACCGGGCAGCGGCTATATCGTTCACTGCGAAGGCGGGCGATTCGAGGGACAGCGCGGCCAGGCAACGGCCTTCGACGCCGACGGCAAAAAAATTCGCGAATTCAAGGGCGACAGCGGGGCAGGGCACCAGCAGAACTTCGTCGACGCCGTCCGCAGCGGCAAAGCGACGGCTGCCAACGCTCCCATCGAAATGGGCCATCAATCGACCGAATGGTGCAATTTGGCGAACGTCGCGTATCGGGCGGCCGGCTCAGGGGCGGCGGCAGAGCAATTGGCCCGCGAGTTAAATGTCGCTGACGACGCGGCCGCGTTGGTTGAACAGATGCGAGAAGTCGCGCGGGCCCACGGCGCGAGCGAAGGCGAATTCCGCGTCGGGCCGGTGTTGACGTTCGACGGGACGACGCAGCAGTTCACCGGGAGCGGCGCAGAGGCGGGCAACGCCCTCTTGCGACGGAAAGACCGACCAGGCTTCGAGGTTCGCCAAGTGGAGCCGGCGACGGCCGCGGCAGGATAGGGATATCTGGCCTGCGCCATGCCATCGATGACGGTCAGCCTTCGGTCGTGATGGCCGCCTTCTTCTGCCGTTTGGCTCGCCAAAACTCGAACGCGGCCGGCAGCAGCGAAATGAACACGATCGCGATGATGATCAGGGAAAAGTTCTCCTTGACGATCTTCAGCCCGCCAAACAGGTAGCCGGCATAGACGCCGATGACGACCCACGCGATCGCGCCGACGACGTTGTACAGTGCGAACTGGCGGTAACTCATCTGCCCCACGCCGGCGATGAACGGCGCAAAGGTTCGCACGATCGGCACGAACCGAGCGATGATAATTGTCTTGCCGCCGTAACGCTCGTAGAAGGCGTGGGTCTTCTCCAGATGTGCGCGTTTGAAGAAGCGCGAGTCTTCCCTCTTGAATACCGCTGGGCCGACGTAGCGACCGATTTGATAGTTCACCGCGTCCCCGAGCACCGCCGCAATCGTGAGCAGCACCACCAGCAGATGCGGATTGAGCGACCCCAGCGCTGCGATGGCTCCGGCCGCGAACAGTAGCGAATCGCCTGGCAAGATTGGCGTGACGACGAGCCCCGTCTCGCAGAAGACGATGATGAACAGCACGAGGTAAGTCCATGTGCCGTACTCCTTCACCAACTCGCCGAGATGCTTGTCGAGGTGGAGGAACAGGTCGATGAAGTGGGAAATGTATTCCATGAAGCCAGGGGCGGGCGTGACGCGTGGGGCGGAGAGTGGCGGGTCCTCAAGAATAGCTCAGCCGGTCGCCGCGGGCGACAGTTGAACCAGCAGGGCGCACGCAAATTTCCCCCGAAATCCCGCGACGGCGACGCAGAAAAGGGCCGCTACGCCGCCTTCTCATCGGCGGGGATCACGTCGACGTTCACCCCCATGCTATGCTCGCCGCCGCCGACGAAGACCCCCTGAATCGGGCAGACGTCGCTATAGTCGCGGCCCCACGCAATCGACACGTGCGACTCGCCGGTCAACGCATTATTCGTCGGATCGAAGTCAATCCAACCCAGTGGGCCGCAATGGACTGAGGCCCAAGCGTGCGATGCGTCGGCGCCAATCATCCGCGGCTTGCCGGGGGGCGGCACGGTGCGGAGATAGCCGCTCACGTAGCGCCCCGGCAGCCCCATCGAGCGGACGCAGCCGATCGCCAAATGAGCAAAGTCCTGGCAAACGCCGCGGCGGATCTTAAGCAGGTGCTCCAGCGGAGTGTGAACCGTGGTCGCTTTGGAGTCAAACTCAAAGTCGCGATGGATTCGCGCCGTGAGATCGACGATCGCTTCCAGCACCGGCCGCCCGGCGGCGAAACTCGGGAAGGCGTAATCGCGAAGTTGTGCCGACGGCCGCACGCGCGGCGAGCGAAGCGTCAACTGGTAGACGGATAGGTCAGCAGTCGTGGCGTCGGGAGTCGATTGCCGCACGACGGCCTCCCATGGGAGCGAATCGCTTAGCGTCAGCTTCAGCGGCGGCGACACCTGCACGACGCTTTGCGACAATACCTCGAGTCCGTTATGCGAACCTTCGATCGAGAAATAATCGACGAAGTTGCCGAACCAATCAGTCCGCCGCGTGATGAACGCCGGCTCCGGGACGATTCGCAGCCGATACTCCGAACAAACTTGACGAGACGTATCTCGCGGCGCCAGGTGGAGCATGTTGTGGCAGACCGGCGCCGCTTCGGCGTAGGCGTACCAGGTGCGATGCTTAATCGTGTACTTCATCATGGCGCGTCGGCCCAACTTTTGCCCAATTCAGTTCCTTGCCAATCGCTGCGCGGAGCCGCTGTGGAAAAAGTAGCGATGCGACACGGCGTCGGATAGCTTCGGCAGCGTCGTGTCGATCGTCGTCAGCAACGAGTCGAGCGGTTCTTCGTCGCCCGCTTCGTACGCCCTTGCAATCGCCAGCGGATCGGTGCGGCGAATAAGATGCAGCAGCGACGCAGCCAATCGCTCCTCCGTGATTTGGCCCGGGACGACCGACTCTCGCGGCAACTGAGCGGCGTGGGACGTGCATTCCACTAACTGAAACGCCATCGACCGCGGATTTGTTTCGTCGGTCATCAGTAAGTCGAGCACCGCCCCTAACTGGAACCGCGAATAATACCGCGACCGATAGGTCATCAAGCTGTCGGAAACCTCCAGTAGCGACTCGAGCGCGGCCGGGTCGCTCCCGCCCCCTTCGGCGACGACGGCGCGAATCAACTGCGATGCCTGCAGCGTCCGCTCCAGCCGGCGACCGAAGTCGAGGAATCGCCACGCGTGCGTCCGCGTCATGCCTTCGGCGAATTGTCCGGTGAGGGCTGCCAGGCTCGCCAGCAGTCCGTCGACCTTCACGAGCATGTCGAGGAAACCGTCATCGCTCTTCACCGGCTGAAACTCGTCGTTGAGTTCGCGAATGATCCGCCAGGTGTCGAGCGAAATAAGGTCGCGTACCGTCGCCGCCAGTTGGGCGAGATTGGCCACCGTCGAACGCAACGTCCCGGGCGTCTTCTCGTCGAACACGGCTGCAGGCAGCAGTTTTTCCAATGCCGGCATTTGGACTTTGATTTCGTCGACGACGTAACCTGGTTCGATCTGCCCCAACTCGGCCAGCACGCGAATCAGCAGTTGCAGTTCGGGAATCCGCTCAGCATCTTGCTCGCTGGTGAGCCGCAGCGCGACGGCGCGAATTAATTTGCCAAGCGATTCGGCGCGCACCGACTGTCGTCCCAGCCAGAAGAAGTGCTCCGCCGCACGGCTCGGCAAGTCGACGCCGCCGCGACGCAACGCCAGCGGTTCGTCAGGGGCGGACAGAAGCGTGACGGAACTGACAGGCCCTTCCGACAGCACCCAGGTATCTTTGCTCCGCTCCCCTTCGAGGAGCGAGACATCGAGCGGGCCAAGCGCCGCGCTCACGCGCGCCAGTCCGCCCGGCATCACCTCGTAGTTGTCCTTGGTCGAAACCGCGAACGTCCGCAGCGAAATGTAAGAGTGGGTCACTTCCTGGCCCGACCAAACCGGCGCCGTCGAGCGACGGACCCGCTCCTGGGCGACGTAGGCCGCGGGATTGGCCTCGATCATCGCCGTCAGTTCGCTGCGGCTCAGCTCCAACAGCCGCGAGTCGTTGACGCCGCGACGCCGGTACGCCGGCCGAATTGCCAGTTCCGAGACACGGCTCAGCACATAGCGTTTGCTCTTCGGATCGCCGCACCACCAGGTGGCGACGTTCGGCATCAGCAGCGGTTCGCCAAGCAACGTTTCCGAAAGCTGCGGCAGGAATGCCATGAAGAGCGGCGACTCGAGCAGGCCGCTGCCAAGGCCGTTCGCCACCGCGGCGTTGTTGCTGCGCAGACATTGCAGTAGCCCCGCGACCCCCATCGAGGAGGCGTCGGAAAGTTCCAGCGGATCGCAATTCTCGCTGTTGGGGCGCCGCAGCAACACGTCGACCGGTGAAAGCCCGCCCAGCGTCTTCAGATAGAGTTTATTTTGCCGCACTGCCAAGTCGCCCGCTTCGGCGAGCGTGTAGCCGAGATAGCGCGCGAGAAACGCATCCTCGAAGTAGTTGGCGCTGCCGGCCAACTGGCTCAACCACACGACGCGCGCCCGTTCGCGATCGGGCGCCAAGCGGGCTAAATGCTCTTGGACAGAGATGAAATAGGGCGCCAGTCGCTCGACGCGGCACTCATGAATCACGTCAGGCAGCATCCGCGACATGGCGATGCGGTTCTGCAGCGCGAACCCAGCGCCCGACGGCGACTCGCAGCGGTCGTCCAGCACCCACCAGCGCCCGTCAGGCGAGCGGGCGACGTCGGCCCCGTAAACATGGAGGATCCGCTGCGGCGGCGCTCCGGGGCGGCAGTAGGGGAGCAAAAAGCCCGGGTGACGAAAGATCGCTTCGGCCGGGATATGGCCTGCCTTGATCAGAGCCTGCGGACCATAAACGTCCTGCAGCACCATATCGAGCAACGTCGCCCGTTGCCGTAGCGCCACCGCCACGCCACGCCACTCTTCCGCTTCAATCACCAACGGAAAGGCGTCGAGCTCCCACGGATGGCTCCGCGCGCGCGGATCCTTCGGGTCGGGATAGGCTAGACTGTTCTGCTGCAGTAGCCGCTGCGCCTGTTCCCAACGGCGGCCGAATTCCGAGCGCGGCAACCCCTCGGTCGCCTCGATGAAACGCCGCCATGCCGGCCGCAGTTCGCCCGGCGCCGAAAACACCTCGTCGTACGACCCCGCTGCGCCTGCATACCCGCTGAACAGTGTGGCGTCCACGCGTAGATCAGAGCCAGGCAATGGAGGTGTCCCGCCGCGGTCGAGGTCTCAACTGATGATTATCGGTGACGGCGTAGGTCGAGCGTTAATGGAAAATCGGGATTCGATTCTTCACGCGGCGGCGTGATCGGCCCGCCGCTGTGCCCCATCTTGAAGAACCGGGCGTAGCGACGGCTTTCGGCCTCGAAGGCGTTGATCGGGAACAGTTCGGGGTTCAACCCGCCCGGATGGCCCACATGGTAGGTACACCCCCCGAGCGAGCGGTTCATCCAGCCGTCGACCAGGTCGAAGGCCAACGGCGCGTCCACAGGTATTGTAGGGTGGAGGCAGCTCGGCGGCTGCCATGCGCGATACCGCACCCCGGCGACGTACTCTCCTTCGGCGCCCGTCGGGTGGAGCGGCACCTTTCGGCCATTGCAGGTCATGTAGTGACGCGTCTCGGTCATTCCCTGCACCAACACCTGCAGGCGCTCCAGCGACGAATCGACGTAACGCGACGTCCCCGTGCCGGTCGACTCTTCGCCCAAGACGTACCACGGTTCGATTGCCTTTCGTAACTCGATCCGCATTCCGGCCTGCGAGAATTCTCCCATGCGCGGGAAGCGGAACTCGAAGTGGGCTTCAAACCATGCCTGATCCATCGCGTAACCCGCTTGGCGGATCTCGTCGACGACGTCGTTGAAATCTTGCCGTACGAATTGCGGCAACATGAACCGATCGTGGAGCGAAGTGTCCCAATCAACTAGCTTGGCGCTGTACGGCTTCTCCCAGAAGCGGGCGACGAGGCACCGCAGCAACAGCTGTTGCGCCATGCTCATCCGCCAATGGGGCGGCATCTCGAACGCGCGGAATTCAACGAGGCCGAGCCGCCCCGTCGAACTATCGGGCGAGAAGAGCTTGTCGATGCAGAACTCCGCGCGGTGCGTGTTGCCGGTCCCGTCGACGAGCAGATTGCGGAAGACACGGTCGACCATCCATGACGGATAGTTCTGTCGGTCGCGGATTTGTTCCATCGCGATCTGCAGTTCGTAGCGTGCGTCGCGGCGACCTTCGTCGACGCGCGGCGCCTGGCTCGTCGGCCCGATGAAGCTGCCCGAGAAGAGGTACGACAGCGACGGGTGGTTGTGCCAATAGGCGACCAGGCTCCGCAGCACATCAGGTCGCCGGAGGAACGGACTGTCAGCCGGCGTCGCGCCGCCGAGGACGACGTGGTTGCCGCCGCCGGTGCCGGTATGCGTCCCGTCGAGGTCGAACTTTTCGGTTCCCAGTCGCGAATAGCGGGCGTCTTCGTAGACCCCCGACGTGATCGCGACCAGTTCGTCCCAGCTTTCGGCCGGGTGGACGTTCACCTCGATGACGCCGGGGTCGGGCGTCACCTTAAAGTGGTTGATCCGATGATCGTGCGGCGGCTCGTAGCCTTCGATAACAACCGGCGTTCTAAACTGTGCGGCCGTCTCTTCAATTGCCGTGACCAATTCGAGATAGTCTTCGAGACGGTCGAGCGGCGGCATGAAAATGTGAATCACGCCATCGCGCGGCTCGACGCAGAGCGCGGTCCGCACCATCCATGCTGGATCAGCCTGCTGGCCGCCGGCGACATAGCTGCCGGGCTGACCGGCGAAATCATTGTTCCCATTCTGCAGCCAAGGGGCGTGCGGACCGCGGCCATTTTCTTGACCGTTGCCTTCATGCGGCCCGCCGTTGCCGGAGAAGCCTTCCACAATCTGGCCAGCGTAGTCGCCGAAGTAGGCGCCTTCGGAGCCGGAGCCCCATCCGCTTCCGCCAGTCCACGCCGGCTGCAAGGCTTGAGCGCCCACTGCGCTCCGCGCCGTGATATCGTCGCGCATCCGCTGATACTGCGGCAACGGCAGCCGCTCGGCAAACGGTTCGGTGGCGTAGCCGTACGATTCTATTGCCGGTCGCTTCGCCCATAGCAGCGATTGAATCGGCAGGCGGAAGCCCATCGGCGAATCACCCGGCAGCAGGAACATTTCGTCGCTACGGACGACCCACTCGCCGCTTTCCCAGTACGGCTGGTCAGCCCACCAAACGCGACGGATCGGCAGCGCACAGCCGACCGGCGACGTGATTCCTTGCTCAAAGACCTTCGCGAGCCGCGCGCGATCCTCGGCGTTCTCTAGTTTCGAATCTTGGAGCGTGACGTTGGCCGGCAGGCGGCGTTCTTTCCAGGCGTAATAGAGGACGTCCTCGAACCCGTCGATCACATGCTGCGGCTTCACGCCCAAACGCTCAGCCAACGCTTGCCCAAAGCGACGCGCATCGTCGACCGTCTGCTCTCCCTGTTTCGTCGGATCGGCGAAGAGCGATTCATCGCTCCAGATCCGCTCGCCGTCGCGCCGCCAATAACAACGCAGCGACCAGCGCGGCAACGCTTCGCCGGGATACCATTTGCCCTGGCCCAAGTGCAACAATCCGCCGGGGGCGAAGCGGTGCTTCATCCGTGTGAGGAGATCGCCCGCCAGCCGCCGCTTGTGGGGACCTTGCGCCTCGGTCTTCCACTCGGCGCCTTCCATGTCGTCGATCGACACGAACGTCGGCTCGCCCCCCATCGTGAGCCGCACGTCGCCGGCGGCGAGATGGCGATCGACTTCCTTGCCAAGCTCGTTGACCGCTTCCCACTGCTCGTCGGAGTACGGCTTCGTGACGCGCGGATCTTCGTGGATCCGCGTAATCTCCATGTGAAACTTGAATTCGCTAGCCGCCGCAGTCGCCGAGAACGAGATCGGCGCCGCGCCCACGGGATCGGGCGTGCAGGCGAGCGGGATGTGCCCTTCGCCGCACATCAATCCCGACGTCGGGTCGAGGCCGATCCAACCTGCGCCTGGCAGGAAGACTTCCGTCCAAGCATGGAGATCGGTGAAGTCATGCTCAGCGCCGCTGGGGCCGTCGAGCGACTTCACATCAGGCGTCAACTGAATGAGGTAGCCCGAGACGAATCGCGCCGCCAATCCCGATCGCCGCAAAATGTTCACCAGCAGCCAAGCCGTGTCGCGACACGAGCCGCTGCGCCTCTGCAACGTCTCGTCGCAAGTCTGCACGCCCGGCTCCATACGGATCGTGTAGCTGATGTCGCGCTGCAGTTGGCTGTTCAGTTCGACGAGGAAGTCGATCGTCCGGCGCTTGCGGCGATCGATCTTGCGCACATACTCCGCCAGCGGCGATCCCTCCATGGCTGGCGCCACATGCAGAAAGGGCATCAAGTCCTTCAACATGTCGGGACCGTACGAGAACGGAAACTCCGTCGCGTCGTCTTCCAAGAAGAAGTCGAACGGATTAATAACCGTCATCTCGGCGGTCAGCGCCACTTCGACCGACACATGGTCCGACGGCTTCGGATGGACGATCCGCGCCTGGAAATTCCCGTAGGGATCCTGCTGCCAGTTGAGGAAGTGACCCGCCGGCTCAATCCAAAGCGAGTACGCCGTGATCGGCGTCCGGCAATGAGGCGCGGGGCGCAACCGCACGATCTGGGGGCCGAACTCGACCAAGTGGTCGTAGCGGTACTCGGTGCGGTGATGGAGAGCGACTCGAATCGGCATAGTGGCCAGCGGGGTCGGAGGCGGCGATGGGGGGAGTGCTGTCGACAGGTGCGGCCAGCGGGCGCCGCGATGTCCTGCCTGGGGGGCCGCCTAAAGCCCGCAGTCGTTAACAACGCGTCGTGCCTCAATATCCTGCGCTCTGTTTTGCCTTGCGCCAATTAGTACTGGCAAATTCGCTGAGATTTGAGGCCGCAATCGTGGCTTCGGGGGCCTGGTTGCAGGCATCCGGGGCGAGGCGTCGGCGCTGGCGTGGCCGCGACTGCAGCCAATCTGCAAATCGCGAGACAGATTCTGCGTTTTTACGGTCCGAAGGAAGCGGCGTCCCCCTCTAGCTCGGTGGAGCCGTTGAAAAGACCGGAACCGGAAATTTCCGGCAAGATTGCGACTTTCTGTGCGACTTATTCCATAGCAGCGGCGTCATTGTAGTTGGCGGGGAGTCTCCAGGCTTCTCTGCCGCTCGATCGGCCCGACCGGCAGCGAAAGATCGCGCCGAAAGCAAAGTGGAGGGGAACCATGCTCGGACTACGTTTGGTGCTCGGCGCCATCGCCCTGATGGCGGTGCTGACAGCCGGCATTGGCGGACTCGCGGTGATGGAATTCGACGGGAGCAGGGAGGCGCCCACGCTCGAACTGGCGCTCGGCGGCGATGGCGCCTATTGGGACGCCGTGGCGAATGGCGCCAAAGCGGCGGCCGCCCAGCGCGGCGTGCAGCTCAGCGTGCTGGAGGGGATTGAGCCCGATGGCCACGCAACGCTTGCCATCGTCGGCGCCGGCGAAACCGCCAGTTGCGGCGGCGAGGCGATCCGGTCGCCACACATGTTTCACGTCGGCATAGCGAACTACGCCGCCGGACGAATCTGCGCTCACTACGCCGCCAAACACGTTGCCCCAGGCTGCAAAATCGTTGCGCTGATTGACGCCGCCCCCAATTCCGCCTCCGAGCCGCGCCTGCAGGGATTCTGCGATACGCTCTACTACTACGACGGCGAAGACGAGTCTCGGCGGCAATGGCAAGTTGAAGTCATCCCCATCGGTGGCGACGCTGAGCAGGAAGTCGCCGAATGGACGGCCATTGCGGCGCAGCACGCCGACGCGGCGCTGGTCTTCGACTTCACCGGGGGGGCAGCGGAAGCGTTGCAGCAGAGCTTCAAGAGCGGATCGTCCCGCCGGCATCCGCGGCTCGTGACTTTCGATCAATCCGAAGCCGCATTGGAGGCGATTGAGACTGGCGACCTCGCGGCGGTCGTCACCCACGACCCCTACCAGTGCGGTTACCAGGCGGTCGACCGGCTCGTCATGTTTCACCGTAGCGATCTGTTGGCGCGGCCAGTCGCAGGCAAAGGCTGCATTCAGGTTCCAGCGCAATTGGTGGAGCGGGGCACGCTGGCGGAATTTCGCTCCGGATTGAAAATCGCCGCCGCCGGACTGCCGTAGCTTGCTCAACGGCGGGTAGCGGGTAGATCGCCGCCGCTTCCATTGTTTATCAAGCGGCACGACTTCGGTTGTCATTCGTCGGCCAATCGCCTACGCTGATTTCATTGGACGCGACCGTCCGAGGAATCAATCTCTTCAGCGAGGCGCCATCGATGGGACGACTGACTGTTGCCGATGCCAAACGGATGTGCACGAAAGCGGAACTGGGCGTGGTCATGGGAAGCCGCCCTGACGCCATTGAGCAGCTATCAGCCGATCAATTAAAGAAGAACGTCGCCTCCGCGCGGCGATTGCGGGACAAGTGGCGCGATCTTTCGACGGAGCAGCGTCGCGAGACGCAGCAGGCGCAGAACGCGCGCGTGACTGACAAGAACGCCCGCAGCGGCGAGAAGGCGGCGCTGTTCGCCCATGTGCTGAAACGGTACGAGGATCAACTGAAGCAGGTCGAGGCCGCCGGCGCAACGGGCGGGACCAAGCTGGCGAAGCCGGCGAAGAAGAAGGTTCGCACCGCCGGGCATCGCATCAAACGTGCTGTCGTACGAGACGAACTGAAGAGCGTTCGTAGCGAATTGAATGCGGCCAGCAAGGCGAAAGTGAAGAAGAAGGCTGCCAAGAAAAAAACGGCAGCCGCGGCGACTACCGCCGCTCCGAAGAAGAAAGTGGCCAAGAAGAAGATCGCCAAGAAAAAAGTTGCGAAGAAGGCAGTCAAGAAAACCGCGAAAAAGAAGCCCGCCTTCGGCGTCGGCTCGCTCGGGTTAGTGGCCGCTGAACCGGCAAGACAACTCTCCGCTGAGACGGCGGCGAAGAAGGCCCGCCTCAAGGCAAGCGGAAAAATCTCGCGCGTGCAGGGACACGTCCAGGCACGCGGCGGGCGGAAGCAAGCAAAGCGCGATTCGCGCTAACGCCCGCAAGTCTTACTCGCCCGTCATCTAACTTCTTTAGTCAATCCGGCGGAGTCGAAAAATCGACTCCGCCGGATTTTTTATTTCGCCTTGGCAGAGGCGATTACATGTGCTTCACAACGGCGTGGCCGAACTCGCTGCACTTCACGAGTTTCGCGCCATCCATCAATCGCTCGAAATCGTACGTCACGGTCTTCGCGGCGATCGCGCCGTTGAGACCCTTGATGATCAAGTCGGCCGCTTCAGTCCAGCCTAGGTAGCGGAACATCATCTCGCCGGAGAGGATGACGCTGCCGGGGTTCACCTTGTCTTGGTTGGCGTACTTTGGCGCGGTGCCGTGGGTCGCTTCGAAGATCGCGTGACCGGTCATGTAGTTAATGTTGCCGCCGGGGGCGATGCCGATGCCGCCGACGCAGGCCGCCAGGGCGTCGCTGATGTAGTCGCCGTTCAGGTTGAGCGTGGCGATGACGTCATAGTCGGCCGGGCGAGTGAGGATCTGCTGGAGCATCGCGTCGGCGATGACGTCCTTGATTACGATTTCCTTGCCAGTTTTGGGTGACTTCAGCGTGCACCACGGGCCGCCGTCGAGGTCCACGGCGCCGAATTCCTTCTTCGCGACCTCGTACCCCCAGTCGCGGAAGCCCCCTTCGGTGAACTTCATGATGTTCCCCTTGTGGACCAGGGTGACGCTACGGCGGTCGTTGTCGATCGCGTATTGGATCGCCGCCCGCACGAGCCGGGCCGTTCCCTCTTGGCTCACCGGCTTGATGCCGAAGCCGGTCGTCTCAGGGAAGCGAACCTTCTTCCAGCGATCGGGGAACGCCTCGCTGAACATTTTCTTGAACTTGTCGCAGTCGGCCGAGCCATGCTCGAACTCGATGCCGGCGTAAATGTCTTCCGTGTTTTCGCGGAAGATGATCATGTCGGTCAGTTCGGGCTGCTTCACCGGCGTCGGAACGCCCGTGAAGTATTGGACCGGCCGCAGGCAGACGTAGAGGTCGAGGATCTGGCGGAGGGCGACGTTGAGCGAGCGGATGCCGCCGCCGACGGGGGTAGTCAGCGGGCCCTTGATGCCGACCAACAGGCTGCGGAAGGCGTCGAGGGTTTCGTCGGGGAGCCAGTTGCCGGTCTGGTTGAACGCCTTCTCGCCGGCGAGGACTTCCTTCCACTCGATCTTCTTCTTGCCGCCGTAGGCCTTCTCGACGGCCGCGTCGAAGACGAGCTGGCTGGCGCGCCAGATGTCGGGGCCGGTGCCGTCGCCTTCGATGAAGGGCACGATGGGCTCGTCGGGCACGTTGAGCTTGCCGGCGGTCATCGTGATCGGGGCGGCGGCCATGGGAGGGCTCCGGGGTGAGGCTTGAGGCGTGAGGCTAGTGGGTTGTGAAGGGGCCGATTCTCGGTAGGGCGGCGCGGGGGGTCAACGGGCAGACGGGGGAAACCGCCAAGACGCCAAGAGCGCCAGGGATCGCCAAGACGGTTTTAGACAGGATCGACAGGATTGACGGGATGAAGAAGGAGCGGCTGATCCCGTCGATCCTGTAAATCCTGTCTAGCTTCCTACTAGGCGAGCCTTGGCGCTCCTGGCGTCTTGGCGGTCGCCCTTGATTGCAATGAAGCGGGCAGGGGGCCAAGATAGTCTCACGCTCTCTTCTCCCGGAACGAACACCCCCCGAGGCCCACCATGTCGCTTGCCCGTCGTCAGTTTCTTCAGACCGCCGCCGCTTCTGCCGCCGCGCTGGCTGCCGTGCCCCGCTGGGCGTTTGCTGGGGAGGAAAAGGTCGTGCCTTTCAAGATCTCGCTGGCCGAGTGGTCGCTGAACAAGGCGATCCGCGGCGGGGACCTGACGAACCTCGATTTCGCCCGGGTGGCGAAGAAGGAGTTCGGCATCGAAGGGATCGAGTACGTCAGCCAGCTGTGGGAGGACAAGCAGGCCGGGGCCGAGTACGTCGCCAAGGTGAAGAAGGCGGCGGCCGACGCGGGGGTCCAGAGCGTGCTGATCATGGTTGACGCCGAGGGCGCCCTGGGCGACGCCGACGACGCGGCCCGCAGCAAGGCGATCGACAACCACAAAAAGTGGCTCGACGCGGCCAAGGAGCTCGGCTGCCACGCGATCCGGGTGAACGCCCAATCGTCGGGGAGCTACGCCGAGCAGCTCGCCCTGGCGGCGGACGGGCTAGGGCGGCTGGGCGAGATCGCCGACCAGTACGGTCTGAACGTCCTGGTGGAGAACCACGGCGGCCTCTCCAGCAACGGGGCCTGGCTGGCGGGGGTGATGAAGCGGGTCGGCCGGCCGAACGTCGGGACGCTGCCCGACTTCGGCAACTTCTGCATCTCCGGACGCGGGACCCCCGAGGCGGTGTGGTACGACCGCTACCAGGGGATGGAAGAGCTGATGCCGTTCGCCAAGGCGGTCTCGGCGAAGAGCTACGAGTTCAACGAGGAGGGGGAGGTCGTCGAGACGGACTTCTACCGCGTCATGAAGACGGTTCTCAACCACGGCTACAGCGGCTGGGTCGGCATCGAGTGGGAGGGGGACAGCGTCGGCGAGTACGAGGGGATCAAGCTGACCAAAGCGCTGCTCGAGAAGATCCGCGACGGGGCTTGAGAGGGGCCCCCGAACCGGGGGCCGACTTGCTAGCAATATCGTTCGGTCCTTCCTCCGGGCGCTGACGCGGACGGCTCGCCTGCAACTGCTGGCGAGCCGTCCGCGTCAGCGCCCGGAGTTTTTTCTGCGCCGACCGCCCCTCTTGCCACAAAAGGCAAGGTTTCGCTCCCGAAGCGGGGTTTTTCGCTGAAGTCGCGTCGGGTTTCTGCACTGGACACCCTGCAGGGCGGGAAAAAGGGGCGTGCCTAAGCTTTGTGCACGACGGGCGTGCTCGGTTGTTAAGCACAGCCTGCCGAGAGATAGGCATTTGGCTGCGATCGCTGCAAGTGCTGGCGCCGTAGGGGATGCCAGCTAGGCGTTTGCTGGCGTCGGAGAATGCTTGCGAGGACGGGGCTGGAGTTGGCCCCGCCGCCGCCCCGCACGAACCGGATGGAGACGCACGCCGTGCTCACCGAGTCCACGACCGTAGCCACGAATGGCCAGTCCACAGAAACCCACTCCGCTGGGTCCCCCTCCACGGGATCCAAGCCCAGTGAAACGAACCCCCAGTACCAGCAGCTGCTGCAGGTCGCCGAGCGGCTCTGCCAGCAGTCGCCCGACTGGGTGACCTTCTTCCGCGAGGTGATGGGCATCGACGGCGTCGTCCGTCGGACGTTCCCGAACTTCGACGACCTGACCGCCTTCGAGCGTTCGGAAGAGTTCGCCCAGATTCAGAAGCTGCTGGTGAAGCTCCGTGAGAACAAGGCGACCGCTGACAGCGAGAGCGAGCCGACCCGCGTGATCACGGTCCGCCTCCCCAAAAGCATGCACGAGTACCTGCGGACGGAGGCTCACGACCTGCGGACCAGCATGAACAAGCTCTGC
>JBGSMO010000135.1:0-4900 GCA_041740115.1 Pirellulales bacterium | reverse complement strand
CATCGGCGGCGCGATCGGCGGCAACCAGGGCGCTGGCGTCGGCGCCGCGATCGGCGGAGCGATCGGGGCCGACTAATTTCACTAAGTGATTTATCCCTGTAGACGGAGAAAACTCTCTCCGGCGGGTGGATCGTCCAGCGGACGGTCCGCCCGTTTTTTATGCGCTGAGCATGAAAAGTCCCCTGCGAACCCCACGCTGCCGGAATCGTGCCATTTCCCATATAATGAAAGTGTCTGTCATTCTGAGCGGAGCGAAGAATCTGGAATCACGTTTAGGCTCCAGATTCTTCGCTCCGCTCAGAATGACCCCGACTGCCCAAACGAACCACCCGGCCCCATCGCCGTCGCCCATGACCATCGCCGCCCCAGCCGCCCCGCAGTTCGAACTGCAACCCTATAAGTCGCTCTCGAATGACGAGCTCCAGCAGCGAATCGACAAGGTTCGCCAGCAGCTCGGTGCGAAGCTGCTCATCCTCGGCCATCACTACCAGCAGGATGAGGTGATCGCCCTAGCTGACCTCAGCGGCGACAGTTACCAGCTGAGCCAGATGGCCGCCGCGAGCGCCGACTGCCGCTACATCGCGTTCTGCGGCGTTCACTTCATGGCCGAAACCGCCGACATCCTGGCGAACCGCCCCGACAAACTCGCCGAGCGCGACGGCGAGCGCGTCCAAGTCATCCTCCCCGATCTCGCCGCGGGTTGCTCGATGGCCGACATGGCCGGCATCCGTCAAATCGAATCGGCGTGGGACCAACTCGCCGAGGTGATCGATACCGAGGACATCACGCCGGTCACTTACATCAACTCGGCCGCGAGTTTGAAGGCGTTCGTCGGCCGCCATGGCGGCATCGTCTGCACCAGCAGCAACGCGAAGGCCGCGCTCGACTGGGCCTTCGCTCGCACCAGCCGCGTGATGTTCTTCCCCGACCAGCACCTCGGCCGCAACATGGCGATGGGGATGGGGATCCCGCTCGAGCAAATGCCGGTCTGGGATCCCTATGCCGACGAACTCGGCGGCAGCACCGAAGCGCAAATCCAAGCGAGCCGCGTGATCCTCTGGAAGGGCCACTGCAGCGTTCACCAAATGTTCCGCCCCGAGCATGTGGCGCTCGCCCGCAAGAATCATCCCGGCATCAAGATCTTGGTCCACCCCGAATGCCCGCGCGAGGTGTTCGAACTCGCCGACGAATCAGGCAGCACCGGCAAAATCATCAAAACGGTCGAGGCTGCTCCGCCGGGCACGAAGTGGTCGATCGGCACCGAACTCCATTTGGTGAACCGCCTCAAGCAGCAACATCCCGAGCAGGAGATTCACTTCCTCTCGCCGGTCGTCTGCATGTGCGCGACGATGTACCGCATCGACCTCGCCCATTTGGCGTGGAGCCTGGAAAACCTCGCCGCCGGCACGCCGGTGAACATCATCGAGGTCGACGAAGAGACAGCGAAGTGGTCGCTGATCGCGCTCGAACGGATGCTCGAAGTGAAGTAGCCGCGGGTCAACGACCCGCCGGAGCGGCGCATAATAACGGCAAACCCGTTCGGCCCCCGGTTTGAAGAACCGGGGGCTAATTGCATCGCCCGCCGTTCACTTCCCGACAAGCTTTGCCGTAATCTCCGCCACATGCCGCCCCTGGAACCGGGCAATCGCCAACTCATTTGCGCTCGGCTGCCGCGATCCGTCGCTCCCGGCCAGCGTCCCCGCCCCGTACGGCGACCCGCCGGTGATCTCGTTCATGTTCGTCAGTTCCTGGCAGCTGTACGGCACGCCGACGATGATCATGCCGTGGTGCAGTAGCGTCGTGTGGAAACTGGTGATCGTCGTCTCTTGCCCGCCATGCTGCGTGCCGGTGCTGGTGAAGACGCTGCCGACCTTGCCGATCAGCGCTCCCTTGGCCCACAGCCCGCCGGTCTGATCGAGAAAGTTCCGCATCTGCGCGGCCATGTTCCCAAACCGCGTCGGCGTGCCGAAGATGATCGCATCCGCATCAGCCAGCTGCGCCGGCGTCGCGATCGGCACGCTTGCAAAACCCTCGCGCGCCTGCTTCGCGCCGCTCTTCTCCAGAGAGGCATCCGGAATCAGCTCCGCCACCTGAAAGAGCGAAACCTCCGCTCCGGCCACGCTCTTCGCCCCTTCGACCACTGCCTCGGCCAGTTGATGAACGTGGCCGTACATGCTGTAAAAAATGACCTGAATCTTCACGGCGGAGTCCTCGCAACTACCGGGCTGGGCAACGATGACGATGTCGCACGACCGGCTCAAAAGCGACGAACAACGGTCGGCGACGCCACTTGATCTTAGCACCCTCGCTCACCGCATCTAGCGGCGGAATTGATTGCAACGACAATGGCCAGGATGAACTCCAACGCCAATACCTCGAACGCCCCCGACACCTTCGCCTCGGCCAGCCCATCCTCGCGCTGGGTGGATTTTACCCTCGCGGCGACCGTCGCCCTGAGCGCCTGGCTGATCTTCCAAGTCCAGCCGATGATCGCCAAGCGGATCCTCCCCTGGTTCGGCGGCGGCACGGCCGTCTGGACGACGGTGATGCTCTTCTTCCAAACGGCCCTCTTCGTCGGCTACCTTTACGCGCACCTGACGACGACGCGACTGCGGCCCAGTCGCCAGGTTCGTTTCCATGTGGCGCTACTCGCCGTCGCCGCGATGCTCGCCGCGATTCTTGGAGTTCTGCCCAGCGACGATTGGCGCCCGACCGACAGCAGCCGTCCCGCGCTTCACATCCTCGTCATGCTTGCCGCTGCGGTTGGCCTCCCCTACCTGACGCTCGCCGCCACGGCGCCCCTGACGCAGGTCTGGTTCGCACGCCTCAATTCCGGTCAATCGCCCTACCGTCTGTACGCCTTGTCGAACGCAGGTTCGCTCGCGGCGCTGCTGAGCTACCCGTTCGTCATTGAACCAAGCCTGGGCGTCGCCTCGCAAGGAATCGCTTGGTCGTCCCTGTTCGTCGGCTTTGCCTTATTGTGCGCTTGGAGCGGGCTCGCGTCACTTCGCGGAGCGGTAGGGCTCGTTCCGGCGCAGGACGTTCAGCCGGCGCTGGTCGATGAGCCCGCCGAACTGCGTCATCCTTTCGAACGGTTTTTCTGGATCGCTCTCCCGGCGACGGCGTCTGCCGCGTTGCTAGCCATCACGAACCACCTGTGCCAGGACGTCCTCTCGGTCCCCCTACTCTGGATCGCTCCGATGGTCGTCTATCTGTTGAGCTTCATCCTGACGTTTGACAGCGACCGCTGGTATCGCCGCGACGTTTGGCTGCCGTTGGGCGCTCTCGCCTCGTTCGTCGCCGTATTTGCATGGTATCAGCGCAATACGGTCGAACTCGCCGCCTTGCTGACGGTCGACCTCGCCCTGCTGGCGGCGATTTGCATGATCTGCCACGGCGAACTCGTGCGCATGCGGCCGGCGCCGCGACGGCTCACCTCGTTTTATCTCAGCATTGCCGCCGGCGGCGCCATCGGCGGGCTTCTCGTCGCCGTGGCGGCGCCTCTGCTGCTGAACGACTACTACGAGCTTCAGTTGAGCGTCGTCGCTGCGTGGCTCCTCGCATTGGCCTCGCTGATCACTGATCGCCGCTCCCCCTTCTTCGACGGCGGCAAAGGTCGCGTGTTCAAATCGCTGCTTGGCATGATTGGTCTGCTCGCGACGCTTTGCATCGTCATGTACTCGCAAGTCGCCCGTCAGCAGACTGGCATCATGGGGCAAGATCGCAACTTTTTCGGCGTGCTGAAGGTGCGCTACGTCCGAGCCGAATCGGGCGACGAGTATTTCGAGATCGCGAACGGACGCATCACTCACGGCGCGCAATTTTTAGCGCCCAACAATCGTCGCGTCCCCATGATGTATTACCACGTCGACAGCGGCATCGGCAAAGTCCTCGTCAATCATGATTCTGCTCACCCGCGTCGCGTCGGCATCATCGGCCTGGGGGCCGGCGCGATCGCCGCCTACGCCGAGCCCAATGAAACGTTTCGCTTCTACGACGTCAATCCGCAAGTCTTCGGCTTCGCCGACGAGCATTTCAGTTATCTCGCCGACGCTCGCGAGCGAGGCGCCACGATCGAGCTCATCGAAGGCGACGCCCGCCTGGCGCTCGAAAGCGACCCGCCGCAGAATTTCGACGTCCTCGTGCTCGACGCCTTCAACAGCGATTCGATTCCCGCGCACCTGCTGACGATGGAAGCTTTCGAGCTCTACTTAAAGCATCTCCAAGACCCTCAAGGCGTCCTCGCCGTCCACATCTCCAGCGATCATCTGGACCTGACGCCGGTGGTCAAGGCGGCCGCTGATCGCTTTAAACTCGACGCGATCGTCATCGAAGTCCCTCCCGACGACACGCCCGCGACGGCAGGCTGCGTGTGGGTCTTGCTTACGCGCGGTCCAGGCGTGCTGAGCGAGCAACAAGTTGGCGCGACGTTAGAAGACTGTTTGCAGGGGCGACCTGCCGTCACCTGGACCGACGACTACAGTTCGCTCCTCGACGTGTTGGATTGATTGACGCCGGCAAGCCAGCAGATTCTCCGCGAGGTGAGTGAAGGACTCAGGATGACGGCCGCGAAAACGATCCTCGGAAAACCCCTCTTGCCAATTACGACGCCCGTCATAATACTACGCGAGTCGTAAATGAGCCGCTGATGTTCCCAGTGCCGCTGGAAGGCCCATGCCAGCTAAGAAACCACTCCCCCGACTCGCCGCCGGCGAACTCGAGATGCTCCAGATGCTCTGGCGCGAGGGGAGCGTCACGATCAGCGAGGCCCAGCAGGCCCTGGGGCTGCCGATCGGCTACACCACCGTCCAGACGCGGCTCAACCGGCTCGTGAAGAAGGGCGCCGCCGCTCGTACGCCGCTGCGGCCCGCTAAGTACTCCGCCGCCGTCACCGCCGCCG